>NZ_JBMDJT010000014.1:0-66665 GCF_057809335.1 Microbacterium sp. FG3
GCCACGCCCCGGTCGTCGCCCCGCAGCCGTCGCCCGCGCCCCTGCCGCTGCCGACCCCGGCCGGCGCGACCCCGCCCGCCGCCATGCCGGTGGCTCGCCAGATCACGCCGCAGACGCGCCGGTCGTTCATCGCGCCCGAGCGCCTCGAGGAGCCCGCCACGCGCGGCTTGCGCGGCGCGCTCGCGCGGGCCGGCATGCGGGTGCCGCCGAGCGCGGCCGAGCGCGCCGAGCGCGAGGACCAGGCCGCCGTCTCGCAGCACTGGCCCGGCCCGCGCACGATCGCCGTCGTGAACGGAAAGGGCGGCGCGAACAAGACGCCCACCACGATCCTGCTCTCGGCGGTCTTCGCCCGCTACGGCGGCGCCGGCGTGCTGGCGTGGGACAACAACCAGACGCGCGGCACGCTGGGCTGGCGCACCGAGCAGGGGCCGCACGACGCCACGCTGCACGACCTGCTGCCCGAGACCGAGCGGCTGCTGTCCACCGACGCGCAGTCCGCCGAGCTCGCGCGCTTCGTGCACCACCAGTCGCGCGACCGCTACGACGTGCTCCGCTCGCAGCCGATGGTGCTCGCCAGCCAGCAGCGCGTGTCGTCGGAGGACGTCGACCGCATCCACGCCGTGGCCGCCAAGTACTACCGCCTCATCGTCATGGACTCGGGCAACGACGAGTCCGACCCGATGTGGCTTCGGATGATCGACCACACCGATCAGCTCGTCGTCGCCACGTCGTCGCGCGCCGAGCACGCCGAAGCCGGCGCGCTGCTGCTCGAGGCGCTCGCGGAGCGCGACGAGCGCTCGGCCGCCCTCTCGCGCAACGCCGTGGCGATCGTGAGCCAGTCGGACGAGAAGGCCACGGCCGCCGAGCTGCGCCGGATCGAGGACGGCTACCGCGAGCTCGTGCGCGAGGTCGTGCGCATCCCCTTCGACCCGGGCATGGGCGCCGCCCAGCTGCACTACCGCGTGCTGCGGCCCGAGACCCAGCGCGCCTGGCTCGGCGCCGCCGCCGCGATCGCGCACGGCCTCGGGGGCTGAGACGACCGCGCCGGCGGAGCCGCCGGTCGGGACGGCGCACCCGCGGCGGCACGAGCACCGACGCCTGGGACGGCTCTACTTCGCGGCGCAGGCGGCGGGCGGCGCGGCCTGGTGGATCGGTGTGGCGACGCTGCCGTGGCTGCGCGAGGCGACCCTCGGCGGCCTCGATCCGCTCCTCCTCGCCGTGTTCGACATCCCCCTGTTCGTGATCGCCTCGGGCAGCGCGGCCGCCGGCTCGCGCGCGTCCGCCGTCGTGGCGACGGTGTGGACGTGCCTGGTCGCGGCGGGCATGGCGGCGTACTCGACCGCGACCGCAGCGGCCGGATGGGGCACGCTCGTGATGGCGCTCGCGGCCGGCGGCTCCGTGCTCGCGCTGTGCCTGATCGCGCTGGGCCGCGTGCCGATGGACCTGCTGCTGCGCGGGCCCCTGGCCTTCCGCCCCGCGACACCGGGCCGCGGGGCGCGCAGACACGTCGCCGCCACGGCGGCGCAGACGGTGGTCTTCTGGACGGTCTTCCTGGGCGTGGTCCCGTCGGTGCTGGCGCTCCTCGAACGCCGATGGGGCCTGCCCGCGGCGTTCGCCCCCTCGACAGCGACGGCCGGAGTCGCGCTGCTCGTGCTGGCCAGCGGCCTGGGCCTGTGCTCGGCCTGGGCGATCGCCACGCGCGGCGACGGCACGCCGCTGCCCTCGGCGATGCCGAACCGGCTCGTCGTGACCGGCCCGTATCGTCTCGTGCGGAACCCCATGGCGCTCGCCGGCATCCTGCAGGGGGTGGCCGTGGGCCTCCTGCTGTCGTCTTGGCTCGCGATCGCGTACGCGCTGTGCGGCGCCGTGCTCTGGCACGTGCTCGTGCGCCCGCGGGAGGAGGCCGACCTCGAGGCGCGGTTCGGCGACGCATACCGCCGCTACCGCGCCGAGGTGCGGTGCTGGTGGCCCCGGATCCGGGGGCGCGCGGGCATCGCGTGACGCACCTCCGAGCGCGGGCTCGTCAGCCGGTGGCGCCGAGCTGCGCCTCGACGGAGCGGTACAGCGCGCGCGAGACCGCGAAGCGCGCCTCGTCGTCGGGCTGGCCGAGCGCGGCGACGTACACGCGCACCGTGCCCTGCGGGGTGACGATGTCCTTGGCCGAGAGCAGGTTGCTCTTCTCGAGGGTGCCGGTCTTGATGCCGACGACGCCGGGATCGGCGAGGAGCTCGTTGGTGTTCTCGACGAGGCCGGCGCCGGGCAGCTCCACGGCAGGGGTGGCGACGATCTCGGCGATCACGGGGTCCGCCATGGCGAGCCGGCCGAGCCCGATGAGCGCGGCCGCCGTCGCGGTGTCGGCCGGATCGATGCCGGTCGGCTCGACGACGACGATGCCGTCCAGTCCGTTCTCGACGAGGAAGGCGCCTGCGGCCGCCGCGAACGCGGCGTCGTCGCCCCAGATCTCCGTCACGAGGATGTCGGCGTAGTTGCAGGCCGATCCCATCAGCATGCCCTGCAGCAGCTGGTACTGCGTGAGCGTGCCGCCGGCCGGCACGGGCAGCGCCGACTCTCCCCTGGTCAGGTACTCCTCGTACGAGGCGTTCCAGCGCGAGATGAAGTGGTAGGCGTCGCCCTGCTCGCCGGGCGCGAGGGGGCGCTCCTCCAGGACCATGAGCGCGGTGATCAGCTTCGTGATGCTCGCCATCGGCACGGGCTGATCCGCGGCGACGTGCACCTCGCCGCCGCCCACGGCCACCGCCGCCGTGCCCTGCTTCGGCCAGGCGATCAGTGCCGGGTCGAGCCCGTCGGCGGTCTCCGGCGCGACCTCGGCGACGGCGCTGGGCGCGTCGCCCGTGTCACCCAGCAGGGCGTTCGTGATCCCGACCGCGCCCGACCCGAGCATGACCGCGACGACGGCGATGACGATCGTGCGCGCGAGGCGCCGGCGCCGGCGCGCGCTGAGCGAGCGCCTCGGGCGGGCGTCGACGTCGGGTTCCATGTCACCTCCACAATGACACAACCCGGCGGATGTCCCGGTGTCGGACCCGCGTTCCGACACCTCCGCAGCATCCCCCGGAAACGCGAGAAGGGCCCCCATCCGGGGGCCCTTCTCGCGTGGCGGAGACGGAGGGACCCCGTCGCGCGCATCCGTGCGCGCTCCTCCTCAAATCCCGCAGCATTCCCCGGAGATGCGAGAAGGGCCCCCATCCCGGGGGCTCTTCTCGCATGGCGGAGACGGAGGGATTTGAACCCTCGGTCCCCTTAAAGGGGACTCCACCTTAGCAGGGTGGTGCACTAGGCCTGACTATGCGACGTCTCCAGTCACCCGCGAACGGGTGCACCCGTCCATGCTACCCGATCTCGTCAGCCGGCATTTCCAGCGGAGCACCGTCGGTCGGCGGCGGTCTGCCCGGGGATGTTCGAGCCGAGCTCCACGGGTCCGGCGCTCTCCTCGGGCGTCGGGGCCGCGCCGTCCTCCGGGGCCGGGGCCGTGCCCTCCGGGGGCGCGACGTTCTCCTCGGGCGGCGGAGCCTGCTCGCCCTCTCCGCTGCCGCCCTGCGCCTCGTCCTCGGAGACCGATCCGGTTCCCTCGGCGGTCACCTGGATGGGCACGTTCGCGTTGATGGCCTCGAACAGCTGCGTGGCGGATTCCTCGTCGGGGATGCGGCGGTTGGCGTCGGCCGGATCGACGAACACGGGGTACTGCACGAAGACGAAGTCCTGGTACTGCACGTCCTTCACGGCGAGCGCGAGCTGCGCGAGGTAGATGGGGTCGGCCAGCGCCGGGGTCTTCTCGATGTTCTCGACCACGGCGCGCGCCAGGTTGTAGACGGTGCCCATGTTGCCCAGCACCTCGGGGCTGACGACCTTGTTCACGAGGGCCGACATGAACACCTGCTGGTTGCTGATGCGGGCGATGTCGCTGCCGTCGTCGACTCCGGCGCGGGTCCGCAGGAACGCCAGCGCGCGGTCTCCGCTGATCGTGTTCTCGCCGGCCTCGAAGTACGCGCCTGCCTTGGGATCGTGGATCCCGCCCGCCACGCACACGGTGACGCCCCCGATCGCGTTGGTGATGTCGATCACCCCGCCCCAGGTCACGCTCGCGGCGTGGTCGATCGTCTGGCCGGTGAGCTCCTCGACGGCGCTCACGGTGCAGCTGAGCCCGCCGTAGGAGTACGCGGCGTTGATCATCTCGCGCCCGTCGCCGCCGACGTTGCCCTCTTCGTCCTCGCAGCGCGGGATGTAGGTGACGAGGTCGCGCGGAAAGCTCACCACGGTGACGCGACGCGGCTCGGGCGAGATGTGCATGAGCATGAGCACGTCGCTGCGCGCACTGTCGAGCTCCAGCCCGTTCTCGCCGTAGTCGTCGGGATCATCGGAGCAGCGATTGCCCATGATCTCCTGGTGCTCCCAGTCGCACACGTCGAGGCCGGCGAGCAGGATGTTGAAACCCCGGTTGTCGAGCTCGGCGATCGCGGGAGCCTCGGTCTGGCCGTCGAGGTCGACGGTGTTCTCCGACGCGAACGTGGAGGTGAGGTCGTAGACGATGTAGCCGATCACGCCGAGGCCCGCGACGAGCACGGTGGACAGGGCGATGGCGACGAACGCGAGCGCCTGGCGCGCAGGGTTGGACTTCGGCAGCTGCCCGTGGCGCGCCACGGTCCGTCGCGCGTGGCGCTTCGACGACTCGCTCATCCGATCCCTTTCGTGGCGGAGGGTGTGGGATTCGAACCCACGGGACATCGCTGCCCACTGGTTTTCAAGACCAGATCCTTCGGCCGCTCGGACAACCCTCCAGGCGTCTCCGCCGGGCACCCAAGTCTAGTGGACGGATCCGGCGGCCATTCTCCCGGCGCGATCTGGGGGAACTCTGTACGATCGGCCGCGGTTCACACGGAGTTCACTGACCGCGGCGCCCGGCGACGATCCGATCAGGCGAGGCCGAGCGTCTGGAATGCCGTCGCGACGCCGCCGTCCTCGACGTCGTCGGTGATGTCGGTCGCCTCGTGGCTGACCTCTTCGGGCGCCTGGCCCATGGCGAAGGCGCGGCCGCCGTTCTCGGCCGCCCAGCGGAACATCCCGATGTCGTTGCGGCCGTCGCCGATCACGACGACGTCGGCGGCGGCGAAGCCCGTCAGCTCGCACACCCGCGCCAGCGCGGTGCTCTTGTCGACGCCCTTGGGCGCGATGTCGAGCCAGGCCGTCCAGCCCACCGCGTACGAGACCTGGTTGAGGCCCATCCTGTCGACCATCTCGACGAAGTCGGCCTCGGTGTGCTCGGGCGAGACCACGACGACGCGCGACACCATGAGGCCCTTCATGTCGGCCAGGTCCACCTGCTTCGCGTTCGCGCGGTGCAGGCCCCAGTCGTCCACGTAGTGCGTGTAGAGGCGCGACCCGTCGGGCAGCTCGACGAGGTAGTTGGCGTCGGGCAGGTGCGTCTCGAGCAGCTCGATCACATCGGTGCAGTCGAACTGCTCGGTGAAGTGGCGGATGTAGCCGGATTCCGAGGCGTCGTCGCGGATCAGGATGGCGGCGCCGTTCGAGCAGACGACGTACTCGGGCTGGATGTCGAGTCCGCGCAGCACGTGGGACGTCGCCTCCCAGCTGCGCCCGGTGGCGAGGGTGACGAGATGCCCGTTGGCGACGGCCGCGTGCACGGCGTCGACGACGCCCGGGCTGAACGTCTCGTCCTCGAGGAGGACCGTCCCGTCGATGTCCAGGGCCACAAGACGACGGGTTGCAGAGCTCATGCGGCCAGTCTATGGGGAGCCCCGGACGCGCCGGTTCGGTGCTCTCGGCCGCGCCGATTCCGGTGCTCTCGGCCGCGGCGGGCGTGCCTACGCGATGGGCTCGAGCACCTCGAGGCCGCCCATGTACGGCACGAGCGGGGCGGGCACCTTCACCGATCCGTCGGGCTGCTGGTGCGTCTCGAGCAGCGCGACGATCCACCGCGTGGTGGCGAGCGTGCCGTTGAGCGTGGCGACGTGCTCCGTGCGGCCGCCCTCCTCGGGGCGGTGGCGCACGTCGAGCCGGCGGGCCTGGTACGTCGTGCAGTTGGACGTGGAGGTGAGCTCGCGGTACGCGCCCTGCGTGGGCACCCACGCCTCGGTGTCGTACTTGCGGGCGGCGCTGGATCCGAGATCCCCCGCGGCCACGTCAATCACGCGGTACGCGAGGCCGAGCGACTGCAGCACGCGCTCCTCGAGCGCGAGCAGGCGCTCGTGCTCGGCCTCGGCATCCTCGGGCGTGGTGTACGAGAACATCTCGAGCTTGTTGAACTGGTGCACCCGGATGATGCCGCGGGTGTCCTTGCCGTGAGATCCGGCCTCGCGGCGGTAGCACGTGGACCAGCCGGCGTAGCGGACGGGGCCCTTCGACAGGTCGATGATCTCGCCCTTGTGGTACCCGGCGAGCGCGACCTCGCTCGTGCCCACCAGGTACATGTCGTCCTCTTCGAGGTGGTAGATCTCGTCGGCGTGCGCGCCGAGGAAGCCCGTGCCGGCCATGATGTCGGGCCGCACGAGGGTGGGCGTGATCATGGGGGTGAAGTCCTGCTCGAGCGCCACGCTGAGCGCGTAGTTCATGAGCGCGAGTTCGAGCCGCGCGCCCACGCCCTTGAGGAAGTAGAACCGCGCGCCCGACACCTTGGCGCCGCGCTCCATGTCGATCGCGCCGAGCTTCTCGCCGAGCGCGAGGTGGTCGAGCGGGCCGTCGGGGAACTCGGCAGGATCGAACGTGCGGATCTCGCCGACCTCGCGCAGCGTGACGAAGTCGTCCTCGCCGCCCTCCGGCACGCTGTCGATCACGACGTTCTCGATCCGCGCCATGGCCCTCGCGAACGCCTCCTCGGCCTCGTTCGCGGCCTGCTGTGCGTCCTTGACCTTGGCGGCGAGCTCCTTGGCCTGCGCGACGAGCGCGGGCTTTTCGTCCTTCGGCGCCTGCGCGACGGTCTTGCCGAACGCGTTCTGCTCGGCGCGCAGCTCCTCGAACGCGGTCAGCGCGGCGCGGCGGGCCTTCTCGGCCTCCACGGCCGCCTCGACCGTCTCGGGCGAGTGCCCGCGGGCCACCTGCGAACGGATGACGAGGTCGGGGTTCTCACGCAGAAGGGCCGGATCGATCACGCGTCAAGTCTAGGGCGCGGTGGTTGTCGGGTTGTCGGGTGTCGGGTTGTCGACGAGCGTCGGTCGTCGTCGAGGGCCCGGTTCCGGGGACCGGGTTCCAACGGTCGCAGGTTCGAGAGGAGATCCCGGTTCCGGAGGAGGGATCGGGACGGATCCGTCCTCTCGGACCGGGATTCCCTCTCGATCGGTGGCGGCTCTGGCCGAGAGGGCACCGGTCCGAGGAGAACCCGGTTCACGAGAAGGCCCCGGTTCGAGAGGAGATCCCCGTTCCCGAGGAGGGATCGGGATGGATCCGTCCTCTCGAACCGGGATGTCCTCTCGATCGGTGGCCCGCGGGTGCGCGGCTACTCCCGCTCCCCCGCTCCGGGCGCGTGGTCGTCGGGCAGGGGCTCGCGGTCATCGGTCGGCGTTCCCCCATCGTCGGCGTCGACGGGCGCGCGCTCCCCCTCCACGGGATCCTCGCCTGCCGGCAGCTCGGAGTCCTCGCCGATGACCGGATCCTCGCCGAGGGGCAGTTCCGGATCCTCGCTGACGCGGTCGTTCGCGAGATCGCGGCGGTCGTCGTTGCTCGTCATGTCGTACCTCCTTGTTCACCTGCCAGCCTCGCGCCGCCGCGGGCGCAGCGGGAGGGCATTGACGCGGGCGCGCGGATGCGGCATCGGCGGCGTCAGGAGGGACTAGGCCGAGCGCGCACGCAGGTACTCCTCGAAGACCGCCTCGAACTCGCTCTCCGTGACGATCGGGATGCCGTGCTTGGCGGCGGTCTTCGCCTTGCCCGACTGGCTCGCCGGATCGGCTGCGACGAGCACCGCGCAGTTCTTGGTCACGCTGCCCGTGATGAAGCCGGCGTCGGCGATCGCGCGCGCCCACTCCTCGCGCGGGCGGCTCATCGCACCGGTGAACACGACGCGGCAGCCCGGCGAGAGCTGGAAGCGCGCCCCGGTGGGGCTCGCCTCGGAGGCGGCCGTGGGGCGGTGCGCCGCCGGGATGTCGCCGGGCGCAGGGAGCGTGCCGGCCGGCGACGAGGCGATCTGGGGCTTCTCGGCCGGCAGGCTCGGGAGCGGAAGATCGAGGAGCGTCGCGATCCGCGCCAGCTCCTCCCGTTCCGACCCCGTCACCTGCCCGTCCGCGGCCGCCTCGGCGATGGCCGCATCGAGGTAGCGGGCGTGGAGTTCGGGCAGCCGGTGCGATCCGAGGTCCGCGACCTCGGCGATCGCCGCGAGGCGCCAGTACTCCGCGGCCGAGATGAGGCCGTCCTCGAGCACCTCGGCGAGCAGCTCGAGGTAGACCGCGGCGGCCGGATCCGCGCCATCGGTCGGCACGGACACGCGCTGCCACAGCGGCGCGTCGGTCGCGTCGTCCCACCTCGTCTCGGCCGCCCGGATCGCGCGCCCGAGGGCGACCGCGCGGGACGGCGCGGACGGGGCGAGCGGGAAGATCGCCTGGCTGGTCTCGATGTCCCACAGCGGGTTCTCGCGCTCCGTGCGCAGCAGCGAGCTGAGGACGCCGGCCGCGGCGCGTGCGTCGTCGAGCGCCGCGTGCGTGACGGCGTGCGGGAGTCCGAGCACGGCGCACACGTCGGCGAGCTTGGCGGCTCCGTACGAGCGGCGCGACCAGAGCATCGTGCACAGCGCGGCGTAGGCGGCGTCGATCTCGTGCTTGTGCGCCGAGAGCTCGGCGCGCAGGAAGCGCACGTCGAACGCCTGGTTGTGCGCGACGACCGTGCGCCCGCCGAGGAGCGAGACGAGGTGGCCGGCGATGTCGCCGAAGGTCGGCGCATCGGCGACGTCCCTCGCGTGGATCCCGTGCACGTGCGTGGGGCCGACGTCGCGCTGCGGATTGACGAGCGTCGTCCACTCGTGCTCGACCCTCGCCTCGTCATCGAGCAGCACCACACCCACCTCGACGACGCGGTCGCCGCGCTGCGGCGAGAACCCGGTGGTCTCGAAGTCGATGACGGCGTACGACATGTTCGGTTCCTCTCGGCAGGATGACGCGCACACAGACGGGCGCAGCGACATGCTGACAGAAGGCGCCGACATCTCACCACAACTGCCCGGGCAGGGTTGCCAGTCAGGACAGCGGCGGATCGCCCGATGGCGCACTCGATCGTGCGGACGCCACCGTGACGCCGGCGGCTGCGGCGTCAGCTTCGACAGAGTCGACGAATCGCACGGCGGGCTCGGGCTGGTCGACGATCGTGCGCCCCGTGGGACTGATCCACTCGAGCTCGCCGTCCTCGCGCTGCCGCACGCGCCACGGCGAGTTGTGCTTGAGCACGTGGTGTCCGCGGCAGAGCACACCGAGGTTCGCCACGCTCGTGCGCCCGCCTTCCGCGAAGGCGACCGTGTGGTCGATGTCGCATCGCCGGGCAGGCAGCCGGCACCCCGGGAACCTGCAGTGCTCATCGCGCGCATGCAGGAACCGGCGCTGCGCCGCCGTGGGCAGATAGTGGTCGGCGGCGCGCAGCGCGCCCGTGTCGGGATCGCGGAACAGCCGCTCCCATCCCGGCGCCGTCGCGGCAAGCCGGCGGGCGGTGTCGGGGTCGATCGGGCCGTACCCCGCGAGGAACGCGGCATCCTCTCCGATCCCGATGACCGTGCGCACCGGGATCGTCACCTGGACCGTGCCGCGGATGCCGTCGAGCGCGTTCGCTCCAGTGGCGTCGTGCGCAACGTGCGCCTGCGGGGCTCCCGACAGGAGAAGGTCGACGGCGATGTCGGCCCGAAGCTGATCGAGAGTGCGCGCATCGGATGCCGCGCCCGAAGGCTCGGCGGCCTCACCTCGGGACGAGCCGACGGTGGGCGCTCCCGCAGAATCGAGCCCCTCTCCCCGTGCGGCATCCGCACCGTCGGCGCCCCGCGCCGCCGCGCGCTTCACGGACTTCGCCATCTGCGTCAGCCGATCGTGCGCGCCCTGCACCAGCGGGGCGGAGGCCACCAGGCACAGCTCGGCCATGCCGTCCTCCAGCGGGCGCACGAACACGCCCCGCTGCTGGCGCGACTCGCGATGCCGCTCGGCCAGGGCAACCGGCTGTGCCGCCTCCGCGAAGCGCCGGCACGCCTCTCGCGCGGCTGCCACGGTGCCCGACTTCGCCGCGGGGATCGCCTGCTCCTCGTAGGCGGCGCGGGAGGCGTCGTCGCTCAGCCGCAGCCCCTCGTCGACGATCACCGACGCATGCCGACGAGACAGGCCGCCGGCATCCATCGCGGCGAGCGTCGCCGGGAACCGCTCGCGCAGCGTCCACGACTCGCTCATCCGCGCCATCATCGTGCGCTGCGCGACGCCCGAGACCGCGGCGATCTCGGCGGCGGCCGACCGCATCGGCAGGTCATCGGAGATGCCCGGAGCCGACCTCGCCTGCTGCGCGATCACGTCGTCGACGAGCAGCGCCAGCAGCCGCGCCTTCCGCGCCTCCAGCCGATTGATCTCCTGCTCGATGCGGGCCACCGATCCGATGAGCACACGCGCGCGCTCCCGCTCCCCCGGGGTGGGGAACCAGGATGAGACCGTGGGCGTCGACATACCCCCATCGTCCCACCGACCACCGACACTTTCGAAGAAATATTCGAGCCTGTGGATAACCGGCTCTTCGGACATCCGGTGGGGTGAGGGTGGCCGGGCGGTGATTCGGCGGTAGGGGTCGAGGTCCCCGAGGATCAGAAGCGCTAACTCTCTGATTCCGACCGAGGACCTCGACGTGCTTCACCCTACTTCGGGGTGCGCTGACGCGCGCCCCGCCGACTGTCCGTGTGCCCGCTGCGACCTGCTTCTCGGCCTCGACGGTGTCCATGTCGAGCACGTCGAGCGTCGCGACGGACTTCTTGTGGTGACCGTTTCGACTCCGGCGTCCCCGACGGGCTGCCCGGGGTGCGGCGTGCTCGTGACGAGCCGTGGTCGGCGCCTTCGGGTGCTGCATGACGTGCCGGGTGTGACGCGGGTGAGGGTGGTGTGGCGGCAGCGGATGTGGCGGTGCGGCGAGTCCGGCTGTCCGCGGAAGACGTTCGTGGAACAGGTCCCGTCGCTGGTCGCGCCGCGCGGGTCGATCACGAAGCGCGCCGTCGCGTGGGCGATCGGGCAGCTGCGTCGCGAGCACGCCACCATCCAAGGACTCGCCCGGCAGCTCGGGACGTCGTGGAAGACGGTGTGGCGGGCCGTCGAACCCGAACTGGTCAAGCTCGCGGCGGACGAGTCCCGGTTCGAGAATGTCACCAGCCTCGGCGTCGACGAGCACGTCTGGCATCACGTCGACCCGCGCCGACGGGGGCCGAAGGAGCTGACCGGGATGGTCGACCTCACCCGCGACAGCCAAGGGAAGACGCGGGCCAGGCTGCTGGATCTGGTGCCCGGTCGATCCGGGAAGGCGTACGCGACCTGGCTCGGTGAGCGCGGCGACGCGTTCCGGAAGCAGGTGAAGGTCGCCGCGTTGGATCCGTTCGCCGGATACAAGACCGCGATCGACGACAAGCTCGACGACGCCGTCGCCGTCCTCGACGCGTTCCACGTTGTGAAGCTCGGCACCGCCGCGGTCGACGAGGTCCGCCGTCGCGTTCAGCAGGACACCCTCGGGCACCGCGGACGCAAGGGCGACCCGCTCTACGGGGTGCAGACCATCCTGCGCGCCGGGGCCGAGAACCTCACCGAGAAGCAGCGGGTGAGGCTGACCGCGGCGATGGAAGCCGACCCCGCGCACGACGAAGTGTTCGTCGCTTGGCAGTGCGCGCAGCAACTCCGCTCCGCCTACCACCAGGGCGATCTGGCCGCGGGGCGGCGGATCGCTGAGCAAGTCGTCGACACGTTCCACACCTGCCCGATCCCCGAGATCGCACGACTGGGCCGCACCCTCCGCCGCTGGCGCGACGCGTTCCTGGCGTACTTCACGACGGGGCGGTCATCGAACGGTGGCACCGAGGCCGTGAACGGGATCATCGAGCTCCACCGCCGCCTCGCCCGCGGCTACCGCAACCGGCACAACTACCGGCTCCGCATGCTCCTCGCCGCCGGCGGACTCACCCCATGACCCCCACCGGATGTCCGAAGAGCCGGATAACCGGCCAGCGGCCTCCTGCATCGGCGGAATCCGACCCGCGCGATACCGTGACGGGATGGAACACCCCGCCACCGAGAGCGCCCTCGTCGCCGATCCGCTGCGGGCCGTGGACTGGCCCATCCGCACCGAGCGCCTGCTGCTGCGCCGCGTGACGCCGGCCGACATCGACGCGATGTGGGCGTTCCGCCGGCTGCCCGAGGTGGGCATGTGGATCGGCGGCGCGCCCGACACCCTCGACGGACACCGCGCGCGCATGCGCCGCAACAGCCCGTCGCTGGTCTCGATCGTCCTCCCCGATGAGGGCACCGTGATCGGCGACCTCATGATCAAGGTCGAGGACGCGTGGGCGCAGGCCGAGGTGGCCGCGCAGGCGCGCGGCGTGCAGGCCGAGGTCGGCTGGACGCTCGACCCCGCGTTCCAGGGCCACGGCTACGCCACCGAGGCGGTGCGCACCGCGATCGACCTCTGCTTCGGCCCGCTCGGCCTGCGCCGCGTGACCGCGAACTGCTTCGCGGCCAACGAACCCTCGTGGCGCCTCATGGAGCGCCTCGGCATGCGTCGCGAGGCCCACGCGGTGCGCGACAGCCTGCACCGCTCCGGCGAGTGGATGGACGGGCTCACGTACGCACTGCTGGCCGAGGAGTGGCGGGGGTAGTCAGAGCCTCCAGTTCTCCGGCGCCGACACCGCATAGTCCGCTACGCCGATCTCTTTGAAGTGCTCGGCCGCTGCCCTGATCTTGGCGTTCTCGCTCGGCCGGCGCTTCGCCGGGTCGAGCGTGCTCTTCGTCTCGCGGATCATGTAGATCCGGTCCTCGCCATCCTCCTGCTTGATGATCGCCCAGTCGGGGTTGTACGGCCCCACGGGCGTATCCACCTTGAAGGCGGGCGGAAGCTTGAGGAAGAGCTTGACGTCCTCGCGCGAGTCGAGCAGTCGGGCGAACTCCTCTTCGGGCCCCGAGTCGAACACGACGTGATCGAAGTCGGTCTTGGCCGTATTCGCGACCTTGTAGAGGTTGTCGGCGAAGTACTCCTTCTCCTTGGCGCCGTCGGCCTGCAGCTCGCGCAGCTCGTAGACGAATCCGCCGATCTTCTCGTACTGGATGCCGTTGGTGACGATGTGCTCGAGCACTGTTGTGATCTGCCGTTTGAGCATCGCGATCACGTCGTTCGGGTTCGCGAGGAACTCCTGAAGTCGGCCGCTCTTCAGCAGGATGTCGACGATCGTGCGTCGCGTGAGAGAGGTCGCCTCCTGCAGCTCCTTGATGATGTCCGGAAGGTCGTAGCTGCCCTGCAACTCAGCCGAGCGCGTGCCGAGCTGCTCGCCCTTTGCCCCTCCTCGAAGCACCCGCACGGCGGAGCGCGTTACCTCGATGCGCAGCGGCTCGATCGGCGGCTGCTGCGAGATCGCCGCGACACACTGGTTGATGAGGTCATCCCTGTTCACCGTGACGCGGTAGGTCGTGCGCTGTGCGATGGTCTCCCAGAAGTGCTCGAACTCCTCTGTGTTGTAGAGCGCCTTGTTGAAGGTGCGCTGCACCCGCTTGCTCACCGGCTTGATGTACGTGCCGATGTTCGCCTTCGCGACGCGCTCGATGATCTCGCCCTCGTACTCGATGAAGACGTCGGGCAGGTTGAGGCTGAAGTCGACGGTGTGCGGCTGGAACTTCTGCGTCACGTGCCCCTTGGCGTCGATGAAGCGCTCCTTGGCGAGGTGTTCCCACACCGACACGGACCGCTCGTAACCGAATAGCTCGTCGGTCGCCGCCCCATCCGCGCCTCGCAGAAGGATCCTCGAGAACTCGTTCTTGCGGACGCGCCCGATCTCCACGCCTTCCTTCTCGAACTCGGTCTGCAGGTTCTTCGCGAACTGCTGCACCGACTCGTTCGCGATGACCGTGAGCGTCGCGATGCTGCGGTCGGCGACCCGCACGTAGCCGGTGTCGGTCTTCGCCACGGGCAGTCGCAGTCCGCGGCCGAGGGTCTGGCGGCGCTCGGTCTCGGCTCCCATCTCGCGCAGGGTGCAGATCTGGAACACGTTGGGGTTGTCCCAGCCCTCGCGCAGCGCGGAGTGGCTGAAGATGAAGCGGACGGGTTGGTTCTCGTCGAGCAGGCCCTCCTTGTCGCGCATGATCAGTTCGTACGCGTCGTCATCCTTCGCGGTGGAGCCGGTGGTGTCGCCGAAGACGCCCTTGCGGATCTGCGAGAAGTACGCGCGACGCACGTCGCGCGCTTCATACGGCAGGAGTTCCTGATAGCGGGCGTTCTTGGCGCGCTCCTCGGCGTAGACCTCGTCGAACCAGCGCACGATCTCGCCGTTCGCGTCGTCGTTGTTCGTCCCGTCACCGAGGAAGCTGGCGACCTTGTCGACGAAGAAGAGGCTGAGCACCTTGATGCCGCGGCCTCGCAGCAGAGCCGTCTTGTGCAGGTGCTCGCGCACCGTCTCGCGGATCATCTCCTTGTAGATCGCCTCGTTGGCGCCGCCGACACTCTCCCCCTCGTAAAGAGACGCGTGCGTGAGTTCGACGAAGGGCGGATCGGTGCGGATCTCCATCACGCGCCACCCCTCGTAGACGGGGTTGTTGGTGATGGCCTCGGCGGAGAGCTCCTGGTTCTGGCGCACGTTGACGGCACGCCGCTCGAGGGAACCGTCGGCCTTGCGGCAGGAGAGTTCGAGCCGCGCCGTCCAGGGATCCGTCTTGACGCCGAGCAGCTTGACGTAGGCCTTGGCATCGGCTCCCATCTGGTGTGCGTCGGCCACCGCGATCTGCTTCACGAGCCCGAGGTCGTGCGCGTCGACGGGGTCGAGCCGGTAGACGACGTTGCGCTTCGTCTTGTGGGTCGCGCTGTACCGCAGCGTGAAGGCGGGGTCGAGGTCTCCGACCGCGGACTGCGACAGCTTCGACTCCATGTTCTGCGGTTCGTCCATGACGACCACCGGGTTCGTCGCACTCAGGTAGTCGATCGGCCGCAGGCCGTTCAGCTTGTCGCGCGTCTGATGAATGATGCGCGTGTTCGCATTGCCGCGGATCGCGTCGATCGTCATGACGAGGATCTGCACGTTCGTCGCCGTGGCGAACGCCTGCACTTCCTCCGCGTTCTTGCCGCTGTACACCGAGGCGTCGAACGTGATCCCGTGCGGCTTGTAGAGCGACTCGAAGTGGTCGCGCATGAGCCGGATGCTCGTGTTCACGCCCTCGCGGATCGCGACGCTCGGCACGAGGATCACGAACTTCGTGAACCGGTAGTTCTTCGCGAGCTCGAAGATCGTGCGCAGGTAGACATAGGTCTTGCCCGTGCCGGTCTCCATCTCGATGTCGAAGTCGAGTGCCTTCGGGTCGTGCAGGGATGGCGACACGGCGAGGCCGTTGCGGTCCTGCACGCGCTGCAGGTTCGTGAGGATCGTGTCCCGGTCGAGCACGAGGCTGTTGCCGATCGCTCCGACCTCCTCGCGCACGAGCAGCCCCTGGCCGGTCTCCGTGTGCGCGGCGCCGCGGAGGGCGCGCTCGAGCTTGTCGCCGTCCGCCGGCTGCCCGTCGAAGAGGTCGACGACGGAGGCGATCGCCTCGAGCTGATACTTCTGGCTGGCGTCGAACTGGAAGCTCATCACGCCGTCCAGAACTGGATGCTCTTGCTCTTGCAGAGCTGTGCCGTGTTCGTCTTGAGCTCGTCGTCACCCTGGAAAGCGTCCTCGAGCACGATGAGCCGCTCGGGCAGCCCGTCAGCGACCGCGCGCAGCTGCTCGAGCGACGGCTTCACGTGCTCGTTCAGGTACGCGAGCACAATCCCGTCGTTCACCGATCGCAGCTCGAGCCCCGCGATCTCGACCGGCGAGATCCTCTCCGTGAGCGAGAAGCCCTGCTTGAGCAGCAACTCGGTCAGCAGGTCGTCGACGGTGGCGTCGTCATTCGCGCTGTCGCGTAGGTCGAACAGGTGCTGCTCGAGCGCGTTGAGATCGGCATCGCTGGAGAGGCGCCACTTTGCGAAGTTCGTATCGGCGAGAGCATAAGCCCGGAAGCCAAGGTCGAGCGGCACCGGGCGTAGCCCAACCTCGTCCGACATCGTCGCGGCGATGCGGTTGCCTGCACGGTCGATACGTGCACGCGAGATCTCGGATATTGTCGCGAAGCCCTTCTCGAGAGCCTCAGAACCTTCGCGAATAGGCTCCGGAAGTTGCACCAGGATGAACTGACGGGTACCGCCGTCCTCGGCGTTGAGTTCCATGACTGCGTGCGCCGTGGTTGCGGAGCCAGCGAAGAAGTCGAGCACCAGAGCATCAGAATCTGCGATTGAAACAATCCGCTTCATGAATGCCAGCTGCTTGGGGTTGTCGAATGGAGTGTCTAGGGCCTGCAGCAACGCGTAGTCGGGGCGCTGGTCGTCCGACATGATCGACTTAGGGCGCTGCCCCTCGTTCTCGTCGAGGTACCGCTTGATCGTCGGCAAACTGCCGTCCGAATGAAAGTGCACGCGCCCTTCCGCGACAAGATCGGCGAGCTTCTCTTCGTTGAACCGATACCCTCCGGGCGGTACGGGGTCGTCCCTTCCAGTCACGGGGTTGTAGAGCGGCACCATGTTACCATTCTTCACGCCGCCGAGATTGTCCTTTCGGTAGAGGCCTCGCGCGTCGAAGTACCAATAGTTAGTGAAATCGATGAACCGCGGGTAGTTGGTGAGTTGCTTGAGCTCCTGGGTGATCTCATCGTTTGATAGCCCCATATCCTGGAGCTTCTTGACACGCCGCTTGTACTCTTCGACGTTGTTCTTTGGCACGGACCACTTGTCGTTTGCGTGCTTCGCGTTCAGGACCGCGATGTTGCGAGCGTATACCAGGCAGTACTCATGACTAACCGAAACGAACAGGCTCTGATTCTTCGAGCTGTTCGTGTTCCGCACAATCTGCGCGATGAAGTTGCTGGCACCGAACACCTCGTCGCACATCGCTCTGAGGTTGGGCTGCTCGTTGTCATCGATCGAGATGAAGATTACACCGTCATCCGTCAGGAGATTCCGCGCCAGCTTGAGCCGCGGGTACATCATGTTGAGCCAGTTGGAGTGATAGCGACCCTGCGCGTCGGTGTTGGTCGAAAGCTTCCTGCCCTCCTCGTTGACCTGACGAGTCCATTCGAGGTAGGTGTCGAGACCCTCCCTGTAATTGTCCGGGTACACGAAGTCGCCGCCGGTGTTGTATGGAGGATCGATATAGATCAGGTCGATCTTGGCGTGGTAATGCTTCTGCAGAATCTTCAGCACCTCGAGGTTGTCGCCCTCGATAAAGATATTCTTCGTCGTGTCCCAGCTCTTCGAGTTCTCGAAGTCGGGCCGCAACGTGGCCGTCGTCGGCTCCTGAGCGGCCCTCATCGCTCGCTTCTTGCCGGGCCAGAACAGGCCGAAGCGCTCCGAGTCGTCGGCGACGTCCTCAGCCAGCAGCTCCCTGAGCTTCTCGACGTCGACCTTGCCGTCGGCGATCGCCTCGGGCACGAGGTCGTGAAGCTGCGCGGCGAGCTCGGTACGGAAGTTCGGCGTGGCCGGCTCGGCCTCGTGGATGAGGTCGTCGGTGTCGTCGGTCATGTGTGACTGCCCTTGTGAGATGCCCGACGCCGCTAGGCGTCGAGACGCCAGCGGATGGTGAAGAGGTGGTCGGTGGTCTGCGTGCCGCGCAGGGACTGCTCGATCAGGTCGAGGTAGGAATCGGCTTCCTCGCGCAGCTGCCGGCGCACGACGCGGAACTCCTCGTCGGCGTCTTCAGCGCGCTGCTCCCAGCGACGGGCCTCCTTCTTGAGGCGCAGCTGCTCCATCGGGTCGGAGGCGGCTCGCGCGAGCTTGCGGACTTCCTTCTCCTTCGCCCGGAACTCGCGGATGCGGCCCTCGTGCTCGGCCTTTCGGTCCTGCTGCGAGCGGTAGAGCAGCTCCTCCTGCTGCGCGTAGTGCCGGGCGTTGCGCCCCTGCACGTCCTGCGTCAGTTCGACGCGACGCGACTCGAGGCGCTCGGCGAACGGCGCTTCATCGATCGCGGCCGCAAGTTCTCGCACCTCGATGCACGCGAGCCCGAGCAGATCGGCGACGTACTCCTCGTCAAGCCACCGCCCGTCGTCGGTCAGTGCGCCGGCGAGCATGTACGACTCGGAGACGTCCTCCCCGCGTGCGGACATCCGGAAGGTGATCTCGCTCGCAGTGAGCGTCCCGGTCGCGCCGACGAGGCCCTTCAGCGCGGCCGGGACCCGGTCTGATGCGGAAAGCGAGAACACCAGTTCCCGCGGCGGTGTCTCGCGCTCCTTCGCCCGCCGGATCACGTCCTGCGCGAGCGCACCCGCATAGCGGTACTGGTGCGCGTTCTCGAGCGGCTGCGACTTGAAGTAGTAACGACCGGTCGGCACACCGGTAACCGGGTACTTGTGCAGCACAAATGTGCGGCCATCGCCCTCGAAGGTGGCGACGTCCGCGAGCTCGTGGCGCGTGACGGCGAGCAGCAGCCGCTCGAACGTGTTGAGCACGACGCCGGCCTCGGCATCGTAGGCCTTGAGGCGATCCTGAACGTGCGGGTCGAGGTGGTCGAACACCTTCGCCTTCGCGCTGGCCATCTCGCGGGAGATCTCGGTCGCGTACTGCGCCTCGAGTGCGTCGAAGGCGGCCTCGAGCTCGGCGGCGGTCTTGCACCGCGTGAGGATGTCGCCGATCGACTTCTCGAAGTCGAAGCCGTCCTCGATCGAGCCCAGCACCTCATCGCTCGCGCCGAACACACTGGAGAACAGGCGGAACTTGTCGGCGAGCAGCTCGAGGATCCGCGCCTCGGCGATATTGCCCTTGTTGGCGAGGTTGACGACGACGACGTTGTGCTTCTGGCCGAAGCGGTGCACGCGCCCGATCCGCTGCTCCACGCGCTGCGGATTCCACGGCAGGTCGTAGTTGACGAGCATCGAGCAGAACTGCAGGTTGATGCCCTCGGCGGCTGCCTCGGTGGCGATCATGATCGTTCCGCCCGGCGCGTTCGACGTGCGGAAATGCTCGACGAGCGCCTTGCGCCGGTCGACGGCGGGGATACCCGTCACCAGGTCGCTGTCGCGGTGCGCCTCGAGCCAGCGGCGGTAGATCTCCGTCTGCTCGGGCGCATCATTCGAGCCGTTGAAGAGGACGAGGCCTTCCCCGCGACCCGCCTCACGCAGCGTGCGCGCGAGGTAGTCCTGCGTCTTCGTGGAGTCGGTGAAGATGATCGCCTTGTCGGCGGCGCCGAGTTCACGCAGCCGCGCGAAGCCCAGGTCGAGCGCCTCGAGCAGCTTCACGGCTTTCTGGTTGACCGTGATCGAACGCGCCAGGGCTGCGTACTCGCGCAGCTCGGCCGCCTCGTCGGCCATCGCCGCGAGGTCGCTCGCGTCCAGCGCGCGCGCTGCAGACGGCCCGAATCGCTGCTCCTGGACCTCCTCGAGCATGTCGCCGGCGAGGTCGTCGTCGACGGCGAAGTCCGTGGCAATCGATCGCTGCGTCGAGCGACCGCCCGCCGCCGCCTCGTCCGCGAGACGATCCGCGATCCGTTGCAATGTGCTGGCGACCGCGTAGGTCGAGGACCCCAGGCGCTTTCGGATGATGAGCGCAGCGAGGTGACGTTGGGAACCACTGAACGCATACAGATGCTCACGCTGCAGGTACTCGTTGACGAGGTCGTAGAGCGTCTGCTCGTCCTCCGACGGCGTGAACTCGACGGTCAGGGGCAGGCGCTCCGTGAACCGGATGTACTTGTCGGCATCGCGTCGCAACGTGCGCTTCGAGATCGCGGCGACGCGTTCCACGAGGTCGTCGTCGCCACCCTTCACGTACCGCTCCCGGAAGGCGTCGAGAGACGTGAAGTAGCCCGGATCGAAGACCGAGACCAGCCCGAAGAGCTCTTCGAGGCGGTTCTGCAGCGGAGTCGCCGTGAGCAGCACCGTCTTGTGCGCGTTCTGCACGATGCGCGCCACGGCCGCCGCTGACTTGGTCTTACCCGTCCAGTGGTTACGCAGACGGTGCGCCTCATCTGCGACCACCAGATCCCACGAGGCCAGCAGTGAGTGCTCGTGACGCTGTGCGAACTCGTAGGAGCAGATCAGCACCTGCGCCGCATGACCGGGGGCCAGCAGATCATCCTTCGAGCGGGGGTCGATGATCGCCGACGGCAGTGCGAACTTCTCGAGCAGCTCCTGCTGCCACTGCTGCCGCAATGGCGATGGTGCGATGATCAGGATCCGCCGGCGGCGTTCCGCCCAATACTGCGAGATGACGATGCCGGCCTCGATCGTCTTTCCGAGGCCGACCTCGTCCGCCAGGATCACGCCAGGCAGGAACGGCGTCTGCAGCGCGAAGAGCGCCGCGTCGATCTGGTGGGGCTTCGGCTCGACCTGTGCGTCGAAGAGAAGCCCGGCGAGCTTGCCCACCTGGTCGTTGGCGTAGGAGCGCTGCAGCTCGTGCGCGAAGTACTTCGCCTGATGGTCGGTGAGAGTGCTGTTCATGGCCCGACGACGGGTCGTCGCCTGCGCGAATCGCCCACCTTTACCCGAAGCTCGATAACCATGTCGGGACCATCATGGTACAAGTACCCGGGTCTATGCACCCTGGCGCTGGGGACCGGGCACGTTCACGCTGGATCGGTGCCACGCGTTCCCTCCGAAGCCGCCGCGCACATCGGGCGGCTGGTGGCGGCCCGGCGGACGCGGCTGACGATGACGCAGGATCAGCTGGCGGCGGCGACCTCGATCGATTCGTCGAACATCCGCGCGTACGAGAGCGGGCGGTCGCTGCCCAGCATCCAGTCGCTCGTGCGGATCGCCGAGGCGCTCGATGTCGAGCCCGGAGAGCTGCTGAGCGGGATCACCGTGGAGATGTTCGCGCCGCGGGCCGTGGACGGGCGGCGGCGCGCGAATCGGTAGCCGCGGGCGGGTTGGCGCGGCGGGCTTGCGGTGGTCGCTTCATCTTCGCTCGCTGGCGCTCGCTACGTTCAGCAACCGATTGAGTGCAGCCGATGAGGTGCAGCAACCCGTCACCCCGCGGCACCCGGAATAGGCTGACGACATGGCCCAGACCGACGCACGCACACGGCGGGCCGCGCTCGTGTACAACCCGTCGAAGGTGAACGGCGCCAAGCTGCGCGCGCTCGTCGAGGCGCAGTCCGCGCGCTCCGGATGGGGCGAGCCGATCCTGCTCGAGACGAGCGTGGAGGACCCCGGGCAGGGGATCACGCGCGAGGCCCTGGCGCAGGGAGCGGCGGCCGTGCTCGTGGCCGGCGGCGACGGCACGGTGCGCGCCGTGGCCGAGGTGATGGACGGATCCGGCGTGCCGCTCGCGATCGTGCCCAGCGGCACCGGCAACCTGCTCGCCCGCAACCTGCTGCTGCCGCTGGGCGATCAGCAGGAGATGGTGCGCGCCGCGTTCGAGGGCGAGACCGTGCCCGTCGACATCGGCATCGCGCGGCTGCTGCGCGCCGACGGCACCACCGAGGAGCACGCCTTCGTCGTCATGGCCGGCATGGGGCTGGACGCGGCGATGATCGCGAACACGAAGGCCGACCTGAAGAGGGCCGTGGGCTGGGTGGCGTACGTCGACGGGGCGGCGCGCTCGCTCATCGGTGCCGAGCCGTTCCGCGTGGTCTACCAGACCGATCCACGCCCCGGATCGAAGACCGCCACGCGCACCCTCACGCGCATCCACTCGGCGCGCGTGCAGAGCATCCTCGTCGCCAACTGCGGCGCCCTGCCCGGCGGGATCGCGCTCATTCCCGACGCCTCGATCCTCGACGGCACGCTGGATGTCGCCATCATCCAGCCGACGGGGGTGTTCGGCTGGCTGGGCGTGTGGCGCAAGGTGTGGTGGGACAACTCGGTGCTGCGGCGCTTCCGCGCCGGCCGACGGATCGTGGAGCGGCGGCACGACACGTCGGTGCGGTACCTGCAGGCCACCGACATCGAGACGGCCACGCCCGATCCGCAGCCCATCGAGCTGGACGGCGACGAGTTCGGCGCGGCCACGCGCATGGACTGCACGGTGCACCCCGGCGGTCTGCTCGCGGCGGTCCCGAAGGGCCACCCGATCGCCGCGATCTGATCCGGCGCGAACGGCCCTACTGCAGCGCCGAGGTCAGCCGCGCGAGGTTGTCGAGCACGCGGGAGCGCAGCGGCTGACGCATCCACTCGTCGAGCGTGAGCTCGCGGCTGAGGCCGCGGTAGGTGTCCTCCACCTCGCGCATCTGGCGCACGAACTCCTCGCCGCGCACGAGCAGCGAGATCTCCAGGTTGAGGCCGAACGAGCGCATGTCCATGTTGCTCGAGCCGATCACGGCGACCTCGTCGTCGATCGTGAGGCCCTTGGTGTGCAGGATGTACGGCTTGCGATACAGCCAGATGCGCACGCCCGCCTTCAGCAGCGCCTCGTAGTAGCTGCGCTGCGCGTGGTAGACGACCGCCTGATCCCCCACCTCCGAGACGAACAGCTCCACCTGCACGCCGCGGTCGCACGCCGACGACACCGCGAGCAGCAGGGCCTCGTCCGGCACGAAGTACGGGCTGATCATGATGATCTTCTCGCGCGCCGCGTACATCAGCGAGAGGAACAGGCGCAGGTTGTTCTCCACCTCGAACCCCGGGCCCGACGGCACCACCTGGCAGTCGAGGTCGCCCGATCCGGACGGCATCTCGCGCAGGTCCACGCCGTCGGGAACGCTGTCGGTCTCGCTGAACCAATCGGAGAGGAACACGGCGTCGACGCTCGAGACGACGGGCCCGTCCAGCCGCACCATCACGTCGACCCAGCGCAGGCCGCGGCGGATGTTCGCGCGCAGGTTGTAGGTGCGGTCCGTGATGTTCTGCGACCCGAGGTACGCCACCACGCCGTCGACGACGACGAGCTTGCGGTGGTTGCGCAGGTCGGGCCGCTGCCACTTGCCGCGCAGCGGCTGGATGGGCAGGGCGAAGCGCCAGTCGGCGCCCATGGCCTTGAGCCGGCGGATCGTGCGGCGGTGGTGCGGCTTGACGAGGTTCGCCCAGTGATCCAGCAGCACGCGCACCTGCACGCCGCGCGCGCAGGCGTCCTCGAGCGCGCGGAAGAAGCCGTCCGTCGTCGCATCGGACTTGAAGATGTAGAACTCCACGTGCACGTACGAGCGGGCGCGGCGGATGTCGGCGGCCATCTCGTCGAGGCTCTGCTGGTAGTCCGAGATGATCCGCACGCCGTTGTCGCCCGAGATCGGCAGGGCGCCGAGCTCGCGGTTCATGCGCACGAGCGCCGTGAACCACTCCGGCTGCCCGGGGCGCAGGCTGCCGCCCTCGAGCATGTCGTTCACCTCGCGCAGGTACTCGTTCGTCTGCGCCTGGCGCCGCCGCTTGTCACGCGGCAGGCGCGGGCTGCCGATGAGGATGAACAGCAGGATGCCGGGGATCGGCAGCAGGAAGATGGCGAGCAGCCACGCCATGGCCGAGGTGGGCTTGCGATTGGCGGGCACGATGAGCACGGCCACGATGCGGATGGTCATGTCGACGATCCAGACGATGATCGCCCACCACGACGCGCCGAGTGCTCCCCACAGCCAGTCCAGAAAGTCCACGCGCCCCTCCTCGCCTCAGCGTACCGGGGGCGTGCGCGTCACTCGGATCCGGGCGCAGCGCCCTGGGTGCTCGCGGAGCCGGCGTCGGCGCGGGGCGGAAGGCCGCGCTTGGCGCGCTCCTCGGCCTCGATCTTGGCGTAGGCGCGGCGCTCGGTGCGGTCGAAGCGCAGGATGTTGCGCAGCACGAACCAGAAGACGAGCGCGATCGCGATCGTCGGCAGCAGCGACCACACCACGGCTGCCCAGTAGCTGTCCACGTCTCGATCCTATCCGCGCGGGCGCACCGGATCCTGGGAGCGCGGGCGGCGATACGGGCGTTGGCTCGACGCGGGCGTGGGCTCGGCCCGTCCACAAGCGCCGGATCGCGTGGATCGGCGGATCCGTCCTGTGGATCGCGGGACGCGGCGGGGCGGGAGGCGAAGGATCGTCCGCATGACCACGATCCTTCGCGCCCCTTCCCCCGCCCGGTTCCTGTCACTCGTGCCGCATCTCGCCGGCTTCACGCCGCGCGAGAGCGTGGTGCTCGTGCCGTTCCGCGACAGCCGCAGCCTCGGCGTGCTGCGGCTCGACCTGCCCTCGCCCGGCGAGGACGAGGCCGCCTTCGCCGCCACGGCGATCGGCACCGTCTGCCGCGTGCGCGACGCCGACGGCGTGGCGCTCGTCGTGTACACCGATGCGCCGTGCCACGGCGCCTGGCGCGGCGGCGCCGGCGGGCTCGTGCGGCGCGGGCTCGTGGATCGCATCACCGGCCGCGCCGGTGAGTGCGGTCTGGCGGTGCTCGGGGCGCACCTCGTCGCGCGCGACGGCTGGGCCTCGTACGGCGACCCGGCTCCGCCGCGCCCGCTCACCGAGGTCGAGCCGCCGCCGGATGTCGACGGCGGGCGCGGTCCGGTCTCCCGCGACCAGCACGCGGGGCTCGAGCTGCCCCGCGTCGGCAAGGCCGCGCGCCGGCGCGTGGCGCAGGCGATCGCCGAGCTGCAGGGACGCGTGCCCGGCGCCGTCGGCGACGGCGAGGGCGCCGGCGCCGACGGCGGCGACGCCAACGCGGGCGCGCGGCCGAGCGGTAGTGCGGAGCCACGTGCCGCTCAGGGCGGCGCTCGGGGCGGCGCCGCGCCGGACGAGCAGTCGCTCGCGGATCTGCCCGGCGTCCTCGAGGACGCGCTGTCATGGGATCCGGACGACCTGCACCCCGCCGAGGCCGCCTTCCTCGCGCTCGCGCTCGGCACGCCTCTGCTGCGCGATGTCGCCCTCACGCAGTGGAGCGCCGACCTCGACGCCGGTCGGCGCACGCTCGCCTGGCAGCTGCGGTTCGCGCAGGGGGACGCCGGCCTGCCCGACGAGCCGGTGCGACTGGCGGGCGACGGACCGCGCCCCGACCCCGAGCGCCTGCGGCGCGGACTGGAGCTGGCGAGGGTGGTCGCGGCCAGCGTCGGCTCGCGCCGGCGGGTCGGTCCCCTGGCGAGCGCGGGGTGGCTCAGCTGGGCGCTCGGCAACTCCACGCACGCGGGTTGGTACGTCTCGCGCGCGCTCGAGGTCGACCCCGGGCACGGGCTCGCGCGCATCCTCGCGACGATGCTCGCGAACGGCTACCTGCCGGCGTGGGCGTTCGAGCGCCCCGAGCGCGGTGCGCCGTGAGCGCAACCGCCGCGGCGGGCGCCGCGTTACTTGACGAGCGGGAAGAGGATCGTCTCGCGGATGCCGAGGCCCGTGATCGCCATGAGCAGGCGGTCGATGCCCATGCCCATGCCGCCCGTGGGCGGCATGCCGTGCTCGAGGGCGCGCAGGAAGTCCTCGTCGATGCGCATGGCCTCGTCGTCGCCGCGATCCGCCAGGGCCGCCTGCTCCACGAAGCGCTCGCGCTGGATGACGGGGTCGACGAGCTCCGAGTAGCCGGTGGCCAGCTCGAACCCGCGCACGTACAGGTCCCACTTCTCCACGACGCCGGGGATCGAGCGGTGCTCGCGGACGAGCGGGCTCGTGTCGACGGGGAAGTCCATCACGAACGTGGGGCGCTCGAGATGCGTCTTCACGAAGTGCTCCCACAGCTCCTCGACGAGCTTGCCGTGTGTCGCGTGCCGCGGCACCTCGACGCCCGACTTCTCGGCCAGTGCGAGCAGCTCGACCATCGTCGTCTCGGGCGTGATCTCCACGCCCGCGGCCTGCGACAGCGACGGGTACATCGAGACGCGGTCCCAGTCGCCGCCCAGGTCGAACTCCGTGCCGTCGGCCCACGTCACGGTCGTGGATCCGGCCACCGCGACCGCGGCGTTCTGGATCAGCTCCTGCGTGAGGTCGGCGATGCCGTTGTAATCCGAGTAGGCCTGGTAGGCCTCGAGCATCGCGAACTCCGGGCTGTGCGTCGAGTCGGCGCCCTCGTTGCGGAAGTTGCGGTTGATCTCGAACACGCGGTCGATGCCGCCCACGACCGCGCGCTTGAGGTACAGCTCCGGGGCGATGCGCATGTACAGCTCGGTGTCGAACGCGTTGGAGTGCGTGATGAACGGGCGGGCCGTAGCCCCACCCGGCTGCACCTGCAGCATGGGCGTCTCGACCTCGAGGAAGCCGTGGCGGGCGAACGTGTCGCGCAGGCTCGCGTTCGTCTTGGCGCGCGCGACCACCGTGGTGCGGGCCTGCTCGCGCACGATCAGGTCGAGGTAGCGCTGGCGGACCCGCGTCTCCTCGTTCAGGTCGCTGTAGAGGTTCGGCAGCGGCAGCACGGCCTTCGCGGCGATCTGCCACTCCTCGACCATGATCGACAGCTCGCCGCGGCGGCTCGAGATCACCTCTCCCGACACCGAGACGTGGTCGCCGAGGTCGACGAGCTCCTTCCATCGGGCGAGCGACTCCTCCCCCACGTTGGCGAGCGACACCATCGCCTGGATGCGCGATCCGTCACCGGCCTGCAGCGAGGCGAAGCAGAGCTTGCCCGTGTTGCGGCTGAACACCACGCGGCCCGCGACGGCGGCGGTCTCGCCGGTCTCGGCACCCGCCTCGAGGTCGGCGTGCTGCGCGCGCAGCGCCGCGATCGTCGTCGTCACCGGCACCGACACGGGGTACGCGCCCCCGGCGGCCGAGTCGCGCTCGGCGATGAGCCGCTCGCGCTTGGCCAGGCGCACCGCCTTCTGCTCGAAGATGTCCTCTTCTTCGCTCGCGGCGGCGTTCTCGGCGGGGGTTTCGGACATGCGCGGGATCCTCGACAGACACGGGAGGCGGATCGCGGCCGAGCGACCGCGGAAGACGGCTCCCAGTCTAGTGATCGCCCGCCGCGGCCCCTCTCGGCGGGCGCACAGCGGCCCGGCCACACGACCGCACCGTGGCGGGCGGTCCGGATCAGTCGTCGAGGTCGGGCGGCAGGTCCGGGATCGCGGGCGTGGCCTCGGCGAGCGCGTGATCGACGGTGGAGCGCACGAGCGACGAGAGGAAACCGCCCGGGTTCTCGACGCCGATGCCGCGCAGGATGCCGGTGGCCTGCTGCACGATCTGACGCGAGAACTCGCTGGCGGTGGCGATCGCCTCCGCGTAGGCGGCGCGGTCGGACTCTGCCACCACGACGGGCTCGCACCCGAGCTCCACCGCGAGCGCCTGCGCGATGGGCAGGACGGCCGACGGCGCGGTCACGGCCGCATAGGTGGCGGCCAGCTGGCGCAGGTCGATGGAGGTGCCCGTGAACGCCATGGCGGGATGCACGGCCAGCGGGATCGCGCCCTTCTCGGCGGCCGGCCGCAGCACCTCGATCCCGTGCGCGGCGTCGGTGTGCAGCACGAGCTGCCCCATCTGCCAGTGCCCGGCCTCGGCCAGCCCGCCCACCACGCCGGGCAGATCCGCGCGCGGCACCGCGACGACGACGAGCTCGCTGCGGCGCAGCACCTCGGGCGCCTCGAGCACCGGCACGTCGGGCAGCACGGCCGACGCCCGCTCCTCGTCCGACGCGCGCGTGCGGCCGGTGAGCGCGTGCCCCGCCCCGGCGAGCGCCGCCCCGATGACGGGCCCCACCCGCCCCGAGCCCACGATGCCGACCCCGAGCCTGCCGTCGCGCCTCACGCCGTCGAGCCTACGCGAGCGCACGCGACCGACGTACGGCATGGCGAATCCCGATCCGCCGCGCGGCTCGATCCGCCGGCGGCGCCCTGTCAGCGGCGCGGGCTGTGGTCGACGGGACTCTCCAGCAGCGGCGCGAAGGCGAGCTCCGCCGGCGCCACCTGCATCAGCCGCGAGCGCATGCGCGCACGCTGGAGGCGCACCTCCCGGCCCTCGGCGCCCACGGGATGCACGCGCACCGCGTCGGCCAGGCGCTCCCGGCTCGTCGCGAGCAGCACCCCCAGGTACCCCGAGAGCACGACGACCTCGGGGGCGAACGCGTTGACGAAATTCGTGAGGGCGATCGAGAGCACGTCCGCCTGACGGCCGACCTCGGCGAGCACTCGGTGGTCGTGCACGATGCCCAGTTCGATGTCGAGCTCGTCCTCGTCGAGCTTGCGCCGGCCCAGCAGCTCGAGAACGGGACCCGGATTGACCTCCACCCCGAGGCATCCCCGACGTCCGCACGCACAGCGCGCCCCCGTGGGATTCACGACGGTGTGACCGAGCTCGCCCGCGAAGCCCGAGGTGCCCCGCAGCAGGGCGCCGTCGAAGACCAGCCCGCCGCCGATGCCGTTGACGGAGCCGCTCAGGTAGAGCATGTTCTGCGCCCCGCGCCCCACGCCGAATCTCGCCTCGGCCATCGCCCCCACGCTCGCGTCGTTGCCGACCGCGATGCGCATGCCGAGGACGTCCTCGAGTCGTCGGCCGATGTTCTCTCGCTTCCATCCGAGGGGCGGCGCGACGAGCACGGCACCGGAGTCGTCGACGAGGCCGGGGATCGCGACGCCCGCGCCGACGAGCCGGTAGTGACGGTCGATATCGGCGCGCATCCCGTCGACGAGTGACGCGGTGATCTGGCCGAACCGGCGGGGACTCGGCGCGGCCGAGAGGTCGTGGCGCACGCGCGAGTGCACCGCGCCGCCGAGGCCGACGAGCGCCACCGTGACGGCGTCGGGCTCGGCGCGCACGCTCAGCGCGACGACGGCGTCGTCCGCGGCGACGCCGAGCGACGGGCGTCCGACGCGCCCCGTGGGAGCCGTCGAGGCCTCGCGCACGAGGCCGAGGTCGATCAGCTCCGTCACCAGCCCCGTCACGGTCGATCGGTTCAAGCCCGTGGCGGCGCCGATGTGCGAGCGCGACAGGGTGCCCTCCGCGTGAACCAGGCGCAGCACCGCCGACAGATTCTGCTGCCGCACCTCCTCGTTCGTCGTGCGCCCGACCGCAGACCGCGTCGCCGGCCGCGGGACCGCACCGGCACCGGCTGCCTCCTCATCCATCTCGATCAACGGTATGCCTCACACCTCGGCCGTCATGTGACGCATCAGCAGCTCCTGCGTGGCATCCTCACGGGCGACCTCGGCCGTGATGCGTCCCGCCGACAGGGTGTAGATCCGATCCGAGAGGCCGAGCACCTCGGGAAGCTCGGACGAGATGACGATGACGGCCTTCCCCTGCGCGGCGAGCTCGTTGATGAACCCGTAGATCTCGTACTTCGCGCCCACATCGATGCCGCGCGTCGGCTCATCGAGGATGAGCACGTCGGGAGTGGTGAACAGCCACTTCGCGAGCACGACCTTCTGCTGGTTCCCGCCCGACAGGGTTCCGGCGATCGCCTGCACGTCCCGCGTCTTGATGTTCATCTTGTAGCGATACGCGTCGGCGACCTTTCGCTCCCGGATCCGGTCCACGAGGCCGGCCTGCGAGAGCCGCGCCAGACCGGCTGCGGACACGTTCGTCTGGATGTCGCCGATGAGGTTCAGCCCGTAGCGCGCGCGATCCTCCGTCGCATAGGCCAGGCCGTGCGCGATCGCCTCGCCGACGGTGCGCAGCCGGATGCGCTCGCCGCGCTTGAAGACGGCGCCCGAGATCGCGGAGCCGTACGACCGGCCGAAGAGGCTCATCGCGAGCTCCGTGCGGCCCGCCCCGATGAGGCCCGCGAAGCCGACGATCTCGCCGGCGCGCACGTGGAAGCTGACATCGTCGACGACGACGCGGGCGGGGTCGCTCGGGTGATGCACGGTCCAGTGCTCCACGCGGAGCAGCTCGTCGCCGATGTCGGGCTCGCGCGGCGGGAACAGGCTGTCCAGCGCGCGCCCCACCATGGCCCGGATGATCCGCCCCTCGTCGGTGCGCGGGTCGTCGCGGCGCATCGTCTCGACCGTCGTGCCGTCGCGCAGCACGGTGATGCGGTCGGCGATGTCGAGCACCTCCCGCAGCCGATGCGAGATGAGGATGCACGTGATCCCCTCGCCGCGCAGCTGGCGGATCAGTCCCAGCAGCCTGCCCGAGTCGGCCTCGCCGAGCGCCGCGGTGGGCTCGTCGAGGATGAGGATCCGCACGTTCTTCGCGAGTGCCTTCGCGATCTCGACGAGCTGCTGCTGACCCACACCCAGATCGCCGACACGCGTCGTCGGGCTCACGTGCAGCCCGACGCGCGCCATCAGCGCCGCCGCCCGCTCGTTCGTCCGGGTCCAGTCGATCAGCCCCGCGCGGGTGAGCTCGCCGCCGAGGTGGAGGTTCTCGGCGACCGAGAGCTGCGGCACGAGCGCGAGCTCCTGATGGACGATGGCGATCCCCTGCTCCTCGCTGTCGCGCACCGAACGGAACGCGACCTCGCGCCCGTCCACTTCGATGGAGCCGTCGTAGGTTCCGGCAGGATGCACACCGCTGAGCACCTTCATCAGGGTCGACTTGCCGGCCCCATTCTCGCCGCAGATCGCATGCACCTCTCGGGCGGCCACGTCGAGCGAGACGTCCGCCAGCGCGGCGACGCCGCCGAACCGCTTCGTGATGCCCCTCATTCGGAGGATGGGATGTGACATACCCGCCGATCTGCGCGCCCTCGCGCTGCCCGTGTGCCGTCCCCGCATGTTATGCGAAAGTGATTTGTCTCTAGGGGCGACAATATGTATGGTTCCTCACAGCGGCTGCGATGGCACGCCGCCGCGCAGCCCGGCGTCGTCCCAACGTCGGCAATGCAATCGCCTTTCAATGGAGAGAGAAGACTATGAAGCGAACCGTCCTGCGCACTGTCGCAACGAGCGGAGCCGTCGTGCTCGCCCTGGGCCTCGCCGCGTGCTCCACGGAGTCCGCCCCCGAGGGCCAGAGCGCCGAGGAGATCACGATCGGCGTGGCCATGCCCACCGAGACCTCCGAGCGCTGGATCGCCGACGGCGACGCCGTCAAGAGCCAGCTCGAGGAGGCCGGCTATGACGTCGACCTGCAGTTCGCGAATGACGACATCCCACGTCAGCAGCAGCAGCTCGACCAGATGATCACCAACGGCGCCGACATCCTCATCGTCGCCTCGATCGACGGCACGGCGCTCGCCACCCAGCTCGAGAACGCCGCGAGCAAGGGCATCCCCGTCATCGCCTACGACCGCCTCATCAACGGCACCGAGAACGTCGACTTCTACGTGACGTTCGACAACTACGCGGTCGGCGTGCAGCAGGCGCAGTCGCTCCTGCGCGGCCTCGGCTACCTCGACGAGAACAACGAGGAGACCGGCCTCGAGGACACGAAGTCCATCGAGCTGTTCGCGGGCTCGCCCGACGACAACAACACGAAGTTCTTCTTCCAGGGCGCGATGGACACCCTTCAGCCGTACTTCGACGACGGTCGCCTCACCGTTCCCTCCGGCCAGACCGACATGGACACCGTGTCCACGCTGCGCTGGGACCAGGCGACGGCGCAGAAGCGCATGGAGGACCTCCTCACCAGCACCTACGACGGCGGCTCGCGCCCGCTCGACGGTGTGCTCGCACCGTACGACGGCATCTCGCGCGGCATCATCACGGCCCTCGAGAACGCCGGCTACGGCTCGACGATCGAGGAGGGGCTGCCGATCGTCTCGGGTCAGGACGCCGAGATCGCCTCGGTCAAGATGATCGCCGACGGTGTGCAGTACGCCACGATCTTCAAGGACACCCGCAAGCTCGCCACCCAGGCCGTCAAGGCCGCGGAGGCGTTCGCGAACGGCGAGGAGCCCGAGGCGAACGACACCGAGACCTACGACAACGGCGCCAAGGTCGTGCCGGCGTACCTGCTCGAGTCCGACATCGTCACGGCTGACAACATCACCGAGCTGCTCGTCGACTCGGGCTACTGGACCGAGGCCGAGATCGAGTCGGGCATCGCGGACTGACACCCCTCTCGCACACGCTCGCCCGGCCGCCGCGCTTGGCGGCCGGGCGAGCGTGTGCCACCCCTCGGTTAAGACGACAGGAGCAGCGATGTCCGACGCGATCCTCGAGATGCGCAACATCACCAAGAACTTCCCCGGCGTGAAGGTGCTCAAGAACGTGTCCTTGAGCGTCGAGCGCGGCGAGATCCACGCGATCTGCGGCGAGAACGGCGCCGGCAAATCCACCCTCATGAAGGTGCTCTCCGGCGTCTACCCGCACGGCTCCTTCGACGGCGAGATCATCTTCGACGGCGAGCCGCAGCGGTTCAGCGCCATCAAGGACTCCGAGCGGGCAGGCATCGTCATCATCCACCAGGAGCTGGCGCTGGTGCCGCACCTCTCGGTCGCCGAGAACATCTTCCTCGGCAACGAGGTGACGCGTGGCGGCCTCATCGACTGGAACGAGGCCAACGCCCGGGCCATCAAGCTCACGGAGCGCGTGGGCCTGCGCGAGAACCCCACCACCCCTGTCGGGCAGCTCGGCGTCGGCAAGCAGCAGCTCATCGAGATCGCGAAGGCGCTCACGAAGGACGTCAAGCTGCTGATCCTCGACGAGCCCACGGCCGCGCTCAACGACACCGACTCGGAGCACCTGCTCGGGTTGCTGCGCGAGCTGCGCGAGCAGGGCATCACCTGCATCATCATCAGCCACAAGCTCGGCGAGATCGTCGACATCGCCGACTCGACGACGGTGATCCGCGACGGCGAGACGATCGAGACGATCGACATGCACGGACCGGACGCCACTCAGGACCGCATCATCCGCGGCATGGTCGGGCGGGCTCTCGAGAGCCGCTTCCCGGACCGCACCCCGAAGATCGGCGAGGAGATCTTCCGCATCGAGAACTGGTCGGTGTGGCACCCCACGCAGGCCGATCGCATCGTCGTCGACAACGCCTCGATCCACGTGCGGGCGGGCGAGATCGTCGGGATCGCGGGCCTGATGGGTGCCGGTCGCACCGAGTTCATGATGAGCGTCTTCGGGCGCAGCTACGGGCGCGACGCCTCGGGCAAGGTCTTCCTGCACGGCAAGGAGATCTCCACGCGCACCGTCAAGGACGCGATCGCCAACAAGATCGCCTACGTCTCCGAGGACCGCAAGCAGTACGGTCTCAACCTCATCGGCGACATCAAGACGAACGTCTCCTCCTCGGCGCTGCAGAAGCTCTCGACGGCGTCGATCTTCGTCAACAGCAACGAGGAGATCCGGGTCGCCGAGCAGTTCCGCCAGGATCTGAAGATCAAGTCGCCGACGGTCGCTCAGGTCGTCGGGAACCTGTCGGGCGGCAACCAGCAGAAGGTCGTGCTGTCGAAGTGGCTGTACACCGACCCGGAGGTGCTCATCCTCGATGAGCCGACGCGTGGCATCGATGTCGGCGCGAAGTACGAGATCTACGAGATCATCAACGCCCTCGCGGCCGCGGGCAAGGCCGTCATCGTCGTCTCGAGCGAGCTGCCCGAGCTGCTCGGCCTCTCCGACCGCGTCTACACGCTCGCGTACGGCCGGATCACGGGAGAGATGCCCACCGCCGAGGCGACCCAGGAGAAGCTCATGTCTCTCATGACAATCGAACCCACTTCATCGAAGGAGGCCGCGGCGTGAAGAACAACGTCTTCACCGAGGTCAAGGATCTGCTGACACAGAATCTGCGCACGTCGGGCATCTACATCGCCTTCGTCGCGATCATCGTGATCTTCACGATCACCACGGGCGGCACGCTGCTGAGCCCCGAGAACGTGACGAACATCGTGCTGCAGAACGCGCACATCCTCATCATGGCGCTCGGCATGATCCTCGTGATCGTCGGCGGCCACATCGACCTGTCGGTCGGATCGGTGCTCGCCTTCGCGTCGGCCGTATCCGCCGTGCTCGTCATCCGCATGGGCATGCCCTGGTGGGTCGGCGTGCTCGCCGCCATCGTCATCGGCCTCCTCGTCGGCGCCTGGCAGGGCTTCTGGGTCGCGTTCGTCGGGATCCCGGCGTTCATCGTCACGCTGGCCGGCATGCTCCTCTTCCGCGGTCTGACCTGGCTCGTGCTCGACAATGTGTCGCTGTCGCCGTTCCCCCGCGAGTACCGCGAGGTCGCCAGCGGGTTCCTCGACGGCATCTTCGGCGTCATCACGATCGGCGAAGGCGAGGGCCTGAAGGCCGTGCCGCAGACGGTCGACGTGTTCACGCTGCTCATCGGCGTGCTGGCCGTCGTCGGCCTCGTCGTGAGCTCGTGGCGCAGCCGCCGGGCGCGCCTCGGCTACAACCAGCAGGTCGAGTCGATGCCGCTGTTCATCCTCAAGCTCGTCGCCGTCTCGGCCGTGCTGCTCGCGTTCGCCTGGGCGCTCGCGTACAACCGCGGCTTCCCGCTCGTGCTGATCCTCGTCGCCGTGCTGATCCTCATCTACAACGTGGTGACCAACCGCACCGTGTTCGGGCGTCACGTGTACTCGGTGGGCGGCAACCTCTCCGCCGCGCGCCTGTCCGGCGTGAACGTGCGCAGCGTCAACTTCTGGATCTTCGTGAACATGGGCCTGCTCACCGGCATCGCCGCCGCGGTCTTCTCGTCGCGGTCGAACGGCGCCCAGCCCGGCATGGGCAACATGTTCGAGCTCGATGTGATCGCGGCCTGCTTCATCGGCGGTGCGTCGACGATGGGCGGCGTGGGACGCGTCGGCGGTGCGCTCGTCGGTGGTCTCGTGATGGCGGTCATGACCAACGGCATGCAGCTGATGGGCGTGCCGCAGTCGGCTCAGCAGATCATCAAGGGACTCGTGCTGCTCGCCGCGGTCGCCTTCGACATCTACAACAAGCGTCGCGCCGGCGCGACGCGCTGATCCGCGCACCTCGATCGCCCCGCATGCCTCGGCGTGCGGGGCGATCGGCGTCTGTGGCGGACGCAGCACGGTCGGACTCGACGCTGTCGTGTGACCGCTGCCGCGCCGCGCCGCCGGGTTGACCCCGCCGCGTCATCGCATGACCGCCCACGGCGCCGGCGGGCGACCGCCGGACCGCCGGTTGCTGCGGTGGGACCGCCGGCTAGGCCGTCGAGCCGGCGTGCTCGCCCCGGTCCGCGTACTCGCCCGCGTCACCGTGCTCGCGCCAGCGATGGGTGCGGTCCGCCGCCGCGGCGGCGACGGCCCCGGCGCGCACCTCGGCGAACACGGCCATCAGGTCGGCGCGGTCCAGCCCCACGACGGTGCCCGACACGGCGCCGGTGACGGTGTGCGCCTGCAGCGATCCGACGGTCTGCAGGCGGCTGATCGGCCCCTGCGAGATCGAGACCCCCTGCAGCCGCGCGAGCGGCAGGATCGCCTGCCGGCGCCACACGGTGCCGCGGCGCAGGTGCAGCGCGTACGCGGTGACGAGGGCGCCGTGCCGCTTGAAGGAGGCGAGGCGGCGCCACCGTGCCCGGCGCGCCATGACGCGGTACGGGTCGCCCTCCCCGGGGCCGAGCACGCCGTGATCGATCACGAACGGCAGGTCCTGGGCGGGCAGGTACGGCAGGATCAGCTGCAGCACCCGGATCGCGTCGTCGCGCGTGCCCACGGGCAGCACCTGGCTGAACTGCTGCTGCGCCGACGCCTGGGCGGCGGCGCTCTGGCCCGACACGCGGTTGATGTTGATGCGCCACCAGCCGAACGGCTTCCACAGCAGCGGCTGCACGAGCTCGACGGCGTGGATGCGCCCTGGCGGGATCGTCTGGGTGACGGTCGTGAGCAGCCCGAAGGTCACGCGCACACCGTCGGGCGTCGGCGCGATGGCGTAGCGCAGTGCCTTGCTCAGGCCGCTCCACACGACGCTCACCACGGCCAGCGCCATGGGCACGCCCGTGGTCAGCGCCGTGATGCCCAGGATGAGGAAGCCCTCGCCGTCCTCGTTCGTCAGCGCGACGGGGATGAGCCCGACGAGCGAGACGAGGAAGATCCCCCCGAAGAAGATGATCCAGACCACGGCGTCGAGCAGCTGGGAGGCGATCACGCGCCCGAGCGGCAGCTTCACGACGCTCTTGGGGGCGACGTCCGCCAGGTCGGCGCCCTCGACGAGCTCCTGCACGCCGGCCGACACCGTCTGCTGCAGCCGGCCGTGCGGCGCCGCGCCGGCTCCCGCTCCACCCGCGTCCGGTGCCGTGCCCTCCCGCGCCGCGCGCTTGGCGGCGCGCGCGCCGGAGGCCAGGCGCAGGATGTCGGCGCGCACCTCCTCGGCCCGGCGCACGGCGAGGTACTCGAGCGGCACGTTCGCGTCGGTGCCCGCGCCGTCCACCTCGAGCTTGGCCATGCCGATGAGCCGCGGCGGGAAGGGCCGGGTGAGGTTGACGCCCTGCACGCGATCCAGCGGCGCGCGGCGATGCGTGCGGAAGATCATGCCCTTGCGCACCTCGACGTGCTCGTCGGTGATGCGGAACTGGTGCACGCGCCAGCTGAGCCAGAACAGGCCCGTGACGATCGCGACGATCGCCAGCAGCACGAGCAGCGCGACGATCACCATGTTGTTCGCGACCGTCCAGTCGATCGCCCAGCCGATCGGATCGCCGTTCTCGTAGTCGTACTCGTCATCGGCCAGCTCGTGCGGCGCCACGACCGAGATGAAGCCGTAGATGATCCGGTCGCGCAGGTTCGCGAGCAGGATGCCGATCACGATGATCAGCGCGATCCCGCCCTTGAACAGCGGCGTCAGCGGGTGCAGCCGGTGCCAGTCGCCGTCGGCGAGCGCCGACGAGCCGCCGCCGCCGAGCGGAGCGGGAGCCGCGTCGCCGGCGATGGCGGCCCGGCCGGTGGGGAGGCTCGGATCGGTCACAGCCCGGTCCGTCGGGTCTCGGCGACCTGGATGAGGGTGTCGCGCAGCGCCTCGGCGGCCTCCTGCGACAGGCCGGGGATCTCCACGCCCGTCGTCGCGGCGGCCGTCACCATCTTGAGCTTCGCGATGCCGAAGGCGCGATCCATCGGCCCGTGCGTGATGTCGACGAGCTGCATGCGACCGTAGGGGACGGCGACGATCCGCTGCCACAGGATGCCCTTGCGGAAGACGATGTCGTCCTCGCGCAGCATGTAGCCCAGCGCGCGAGCCTGGCGGGGCAGCACGAGCTGCGTGATGAGCGTGACCACGAGGAGCGCGGCCCCCGGCCACCAGACCCACGGCTGGTCGAGCGCGAGACCGACGACGAGCATCGCGGCGATCACGAGCCCGGCGAAGATCGCGTTCTGCACGGTCTGCGACACGACGTACTTGGGTGAGATCTGGTGCCAGTGCCCGTCGAGCGCGAGTCGGCCCTGGCCGCGGGGCTCGCGGACGGCCGTGTAGGTGCCGCGATCGAGTGCGGGCGCGGCCTCGGGGGCGCTGTGGCCGGACGGCGGCGCGAGCGGCACGTGGGCGGGCTCGCCCGACGCGGCGCTCACCTCGGCGCCCGCGGCCTCGGCGCCGAGCTGCTCGGCGCGCGGCGGATCGGCCGGCCGGGGCGGCACGGGCGGCGCGCCCTCGGGAAGGGGAGGGACCGCGCCTGGCACGGGTGGCGCCGCGGGCGGCACCTGCCCGTCAGTGTGCGGCGGGCGCGCCGGCTCCGGGGTCGTCGGGCTCTCGGTCATCGGGATCCTTCGGCAGCGTGCACCAGTGTTCGGCGATCAGCGCTGCGGGCACGAGGACGGCCCCCGCCACCGCGGTTGCGATGATCGTGCCCATCGAGCCTATCCCGGGGCTCACCGGCCGTGTGGCGAGGTAGGCGACGAAGCCGAGACCCGCTCCCCCGAGCGCGGCGCCGACGATGCTCGAGGCGCGCGCGAGCATCGCGATCCGCACCGCCCGGAACGGATCGACGCGCGGCGCCTTCGGATCGAGCAGCGAGCGCCGGATCGGCCACGCCAGCGCGACGCACGCCGCGCCCAGCAGGACGAGCAGGATCGGCAGCGACACCGCGGGCGTGAACGTGGCGCGCCCGCTCGCGGTGAGCAGGTGGTCGACGAGGAACGCCGCGCCGCCGCCGAGCAGCGCGGCGATGAGGAGGGAGACGGGGCCGGTGCGCTTCATCGCGCGTCCTTCCCGAGCGCCGCGAGCAGGTCGGCCACGCGGCCGCGGCCGGGCAGCACGGCATCCGGATCGATCGACAGCCACGGCCCGAGCACGAAGTCGCGCTCGGCGGCGCGCGGGTGGGGCAGCTGCAGCCGCTCGTCGTCGCTCATCCGGTCACCGTACGCGATGAGGTCGAGATCGAGGGTGCGATCGCCCCAGCGCTCGGCGCGCACCCGCCCGTGGCGCGACTCGATGACGTGCAGCATCGCCAGCAGCATGTCGGGCGCGAGGCGGGTGCGCACGATCGCGACGGCGTTGAGGTACGCCGGCCGGTCCGCGCTCGGGCCGTCGAGGGTGAGCGCGACCGACTCGATCGGCTCGGACGCCGCCACGAGCTCCGTGAGCGGCAGGTGCCGCAGATCGTGCATCGCCTCGCGCATCAGCCGCTCGCGGTCGCCCAGGTTCGAGCCGAGCGCGACGACGGCGTCCACGGGCGCGGCGGGCTCCCGCGGCTCGCGCGGCGGCAGGGGCTCGGCGAGGCGGCGGCTCATCGCCGCGCCCCCGGTGCGCCCGGCAGCCGCTCGGGCACGCCGTCGTGCACGGTGACCGACACATCGGCGAACTGCGCGGCGATGGGCGCCTGCGGCTTGTGCACCGTGACGGCGACGAACAGGACCCTCTCGTCCTCGAGCACCGCGCGCGCGATGCGGTGCGCGAGCGTCTCGATGAGGTTCACGGGCTCGCCGCCGACGATCGCCACCACCTTCTCGGCCAGCTCGCCGTAGTGCACGGTGTCGGCGACGTCGTCGGTCTCGGCCGCGCGCGCCGTCTGCACGCTCAGCCGCAGGTCGACGACGAACTCCTGCCCCTGCTCGCGCTCGAAGTCGAAGACCCCGTGGCGGCCGAAGCACCGCAGGCCCGTGAGCTCGATCATGTCCACGGGATTCACTTCCGTCCCTCCCACGCGCCGACCACCGCGAGCGCGTCGCGCGAGGCGGCAGCATCGTGCACGCGCACGGCGTGCGCTCCCGCCTGCGCCGCCAGCACGCTCGTCACGGCGGTCGCGAGGTCGCGTCGCGCCATCGACGGCCCCTCCCCGAGCGCCGCCTCGAGGAAGCGCTTGCGCGAGGTGCCGACGAGCACCCGGTACCCGAGCGCCGTCACCTCGCCCAGGCCGCGCAGCAGCTCCCAGTTCTGCTCGCCGTGCTTGGCGAACCCGACCCCCGGATCCAGGATGATCCGCTCGGCGGGGATGCCGGCGGCCAGCGCCGCCTCGGCCCGCGCGCGCAGCTCGGCGGCCACCTCGCGCGCCACGTGCGCGTACCGCGCCTGCGCGTACATCTCGACCGAGGGGCCGCGCCAGTGCCCGATCGCGTACTCCGCGTCGGAGCCGGCGACCACGCCCAGGATGTCCGGATCCGCGAGCCCGCCCGCCACGTCGTTCACGATCCGGGCGCCGGCGGCGATGGCCGCCTCGGCCGTGGCGGCGCGGTAGGTGTCGACGCTCACGACGGCGCCCTCGGCGGCCAGCGCGGCGATCACGGGCTCGACGCGCCGGATCTCCTCGTCCGCCCCGACCGGCTCCGACCCGGGGCGCGTCGACTCGCCGCCCACGTCGAGCACGGTCGCGCCGTCGGCGAGCAGCCGCCGCCCGTGCGCGATCGCCGCCTCGTGGTCGAAGTGCGCGCCGCCGTCGCTGAACGAGTCGGGCGTGACGTTCACGATCCCCCAGATGTCGATCATGCGTGCTCCCCCGTCGGCCGCGCCGCCGCGATCAGCGCGATGACCTCGGCGCGGGCGGCCGGCTCGGCCAGCTCGCCGCGCGCCGCCACGGTCACGGTCGAGCTGTCGGGCTGGCGTCCGCCGCGCATCGTGACGCACTGGTGCACGGCGTCGAGCACCACGAGCACGCCGCGCGCGTCGAGCGACGAGGCGACGACGTCGGCGATCTGCTCGCCCAGTCGCTCCTGCACCTGGGGCCGGTTCGCGAGGATGTCGACCACGCGCGGCAGCGTGCTGAGCCCCACCACGCGCTCGCCCGGCAGGTACGCGATGTGGGCGCGCCCGGCCGAGGGCAGCAGGTGGTGCTCGCAGATCGAGCGGAAGCGGATGTCGCGCACGATCACGGCGCCCGTCGGCAGCGTCTCGGGCGCCGGACCCTGCGCCACGCTGATCGTGTGCGCGAGCGGCGCCGCCGGGTCCTCACCCACGCCGGCGAACAGCTCGGCGACCATGTCGGCCACCCGCTCCGGCGTGCGACGGAGCCCGGGACGATCCGGATCCTCGCCCACGGCCAGCAGCAGCTCGCGCGTCAGCTCCGCGACGCGCCTGCGATCGACACCCACGCCCGCCCCCTTCGGTCGGATTCCCGTCAGGACGGATCAGGCCGTCGCGGGACGCGCCTTCCCCGTGCCCGGCGACGGATGGTGCACGGGCGCGCCCCCGCGCTCGGCGGCGGTCTGGGCGGCGACGCCCGGGTGCTGCTCGGGGCGGCGCGGGATCTGCACGGGCGGGTGCTCCGAGACGGGACGATCCTCGCTCGAGAGCCACTGCGGGCGCTCGGGCAGCTTCTGGATGTCCTTGAAGATCTCCTCGATCTGCAGGTGGTCGAGGGTCTCCTTCTCGAGCAGCTCGAGGGCCAGGCGGTCGAGGATCTCGCGGTTGGCCGAGAGCACCTGATACGCCTCGTCGTGCGCCTGCTCGATGAGCCCGCGCACCTCGTCGTCGATCCGCTGCGCGAGCACGTCCGAGTAGTCGCGGCCGTGACCCATGTCGCGGCCCATGAAGACCTCGCCGCTGCCCGCGCTGAGCTTGACGGGGCCGACGGCGGCGGTCATGCCGTACTCGGTGACCATCTTGCGGGCGATGTCGGTGGCCTTCTCGATGTCGTTCGAGGCGCCCGTGGTGGGGTCGTGGAAGACGATCTCCTCGGCGACTCGCCCGCCCATGGCATAGGTGAGCTGATCCTGCAGCTCGTTGCGCGTGACGGAGTACTTGTCCTCGAGCGGCAGCACCATCGTGTAGCCCAGTGCCTTGCCGCGGGGCAGGATCGTGATCTTCGTCACGGGATCGGTGTGGTTCATCGCCGCCGCCGCGAGCGCGTGGCCGCCCTCGTGGTACGCCGTGATGAGCTTCTCCTTGTCCTTCATCACGCGCGTGCGGCGCTGCGGGCCGGCGATGACGCGGTCGATCGCCTCGTCGAGCGCGCGGCTGTCGATCAGCTGGGCGTTCGAGCGCGCCGTGAGCAGCGCGGCCTCGTTGAGCACATTGGCCAGGTCGGCGCCCGTGAAGCCCGGCGTCTTGCGGGCCACCACGTCGAGGTCGACGGAGTCGGCGAGCGGCTTGCCGCGGCCGTGCACCTCGAGGATGCGACGGCGGCCGGCCAGGTCGGGGGCGTCCACGCCGATCTGCCGGTCGAAGCGGCCCGGGCGCAGCAGCGCCGGGTCGAGGATGTCGGGGCGGTTGGTCGCCGCGATCACGATGACGTTCGCCTTCGGGTCGAAGCCGTCCATCTCGACGAGCATCTGGTTCAGCGTCTGCTCGCGCTCGTCGTGCCCGCCGCCCATGCCGGCGCCGCGGTGGCGCCCGACGGCGTCGATCTCGTCGATGAAGATGATCGCCGGGGCGTTCTCCTTGGCCTCCTTGAAGAGGTCGCGCACGCGGCTCGCGCCGACGCCGACGAACATCTCCACGAAGTCCGATCCGGAGATCGAGTAGAACGGCACGCCCGCCTCGCCCGCGACGGCGCGCGCGAGCAGCGTCTTGCCGGTGCCGGGAGGGCCGTACAGCAGCACGCCCTTGGGGATGCGCGCGCCGACGGCCTGGTACTTGGCGGGGTCCTTCAGGAAGTCCTTGATCTCGGCGAGCTCCTCGAGCGCCTCGTCCGCGCCGGCGACGTCGGCGAAGGTGACGTCGGGGTGCTCCTTGTTCGCGAGCTTGGCGCGCGACTTGCCGAACTGCATCACGCCACGGCTGCCGCCGGCGGCGCTCGACATGAGGAACCAGAACAGCGCGCCCAGCAGCAGGATGGGGATGAGCAGCGACAGCAGGCCGTCGAAGAACGACGGCTGCGGCACGACGTCGTTGTAGCCGTCCTCGGGCTCCGCGCCCTCGACGGCGTCGACGACCTCGGCCGCGCGCGCGTCGACGTAGTAGAACTGCACCGAGGTCGCGTCCTCGTACGCCTCCGACAGCGTCAGATCCACGCGCTGATCGCGGTCGGTGATCGTCACCTGCTGCACCGTGTCGCCGGAGAGCAGCTCGAGGCCCTCCTGCGTGGAGACCTGGCGGGGACCGCCCAGGTTGGACAGCAGCGAGAAGCCGACGACCAGGAGCACGCCGATCAGCAGCACGTAGATCAGCGGGTTGCGGGTGATCTTCTTGACGTTCATATCTGGGCCGGGCCCGGGCTCCTCTTCGTCGCATCGGCGTCGCCGAAACGCACGCTCGCGCGCGTTGCCGTCCAGGCTACCGCCGGGCGGCTATGCCCCGTCTGGGATTCGCCCCGGGCGTAACGGGCGGCGGATCAGCTGTAGACGTGCGGCGCGAGCACCGCCACATCGCGCAGGTTGCGGTAGCGCTCGGCGTAGTCGAGGCCGTAGCCCACAACGAACTCGTTGGGGATGTCGAAGCCCAGGTACTTGCAGTCCACGTGCACCTTCGCCGCCTCGGGCTTGCGCAGCAGCGCGAGCACCTCGATCGACTCCGCACCGCGCGAGTCGAAGTTCTCGAGCAGCCAGCTGAGCGTGAGGCCCGAGTCGATGATGTCCTCGACGATCAGCACGTGCCGACCGTGCAGGTCGGTGTCGAGATCCTTGCGGATCTGCACGACGCCGCTCGACTTCGTGCCCGCGCCGTAGCTCGACACGGCCATCCAGTCCATCTGGATGTGGCCCGTGAGGTGCCTCGCGAAGTCGGCCATGACCATGACGGCGCCCTTGAGCACGCCGACGAGCAGCAGCTCCTTGCCCTCGTAGTCGGCCTCGACCCGCTGGGCGAGCTCGGCCAGCTTGGCGTCGATCTGCTCCTGGGTGACGAGGACGGTGGTCAGGTCATCGGAGATGTCGGCCGCGCGCATGCTCCGAGTCTACGGACGCGCGGCCTCACCGGTTGCTGAACGCCGGCCGGACCTCACCGGTTGCTGAACGAAGGCGCGAAGCGCCGGAGATGAAGCGACCACCGCAAGCCCCCGCCGGTCACCGCGCCGAGAGCACGATCATCCCGCCCCGCCGCGTGGCGGTGAACACGGGCAGGTCGATCGGCCCCTGCCCGCGCCAGTCGGTGGCGAGGCGGGCGATCTCGAGGGTCTGCGTGCGCGTGAGGCTCACGCCGAACTCGCTCTGCGCCACGTGCCGGATGATCCGGTTCCGGATCGCGGCGGGGTTGGCCGCGAGCGCGGCGGCCGAGACGGCGATGCCGGCCTCGGCGTGCTCGACGATGTCCTCGATGGTCTCGTCGATCATGTCGGCGAATGCCTCGTTGTCCTCGCGCAGCTGCTCGGCGGTGCGCGCGAGGGCCTCGGCGATGCCGGGGCCGAGCTCGCTCTCGAGCACCGGCAGCACCCGGTCGCGGGCGCGCACGCGGGCGAACCGGGGCTGGGCGTTGTGCGGATCGGTCCACGCCTCCAGGCCCGATGCCGCGCAGAAGGCGCGGGTCTGCTCGCGGCGCAGGCCCAGCAGCGGACGGATCCACGCCGTGCCCCGCTCGTCGACGCGGCGCGGCGCCATGCCCTGCAGGCTCCCGGCGCCGGATCCGCGCGCGAGGGCGAGCAGCACCGTCTCGGCCTGGTCGTCGAGCGTGTGCCCCAGCAGCACGGCGGCCGCGTCGGCGCTCGCGGCCAGGCGCGAGAGCGCGGCGTAGCGGGCCTCGCGCGCGGCCGCCTCCGGGCCGCCCTCCGTGCCCACCTCGACGCGCACGACCCGGGCGTCGGCGATCCCGACCGCGCGGGCGGCCTCGGCGGCGCGCGCCGCGACATCCGCCGATCCCTCCTGCAGGCCGTGATCGATCGTGGCGCTCGCGACCCTCAGGCCGAGCCGGGGCGCCTCGTGCGCGGCCGCCGCCGCGAGCGCGAGCGAATCGGGGCCGCCCGAGAGCGCGACGAGCACGACCGATCCGCTCCCCTCGAGCGGCGCGAGCGCCTCGCGCACGGCGAGGCGGACGGCGGCGACGGAGGGATCGAGCACGCTCGCCAAAGTACTGCGGATAGGCTTTAGCCGACTAATCAGCCGTCTTCTCAAGGAGCAAAAGGCATGGGCGCGTACGACGCAGTCATCGAGATCCCGCGCGGCAGCCGCGTGAAGTACGAGGTCGACCACGGCACGGGCCGGGTGTTCCTCGACCGCGTGCTGTACACGACGTTCGGCTACCCCACCGACTACGGCTTCTTCGAGAACACCCTCGGCGAGGACGGCGACCCGCTCGACGTGCTCGTCGTCATGGACCACTCGGTCTACCCGGGCGTGGGCGTCAAGGTGCGCCCCGTGGCCGTGCTGAAGATGAGCGACGAGGCCGGCGGCGACGACAAGGTCATCGCGGTCATCGCGAAGGACCCGCGCTGGGACCACATCCAGGACGTCGACGACCTGCCCGAGTTCACGAAGAAGGAGATCGGGCACTTCTTCGAGCACTACAAGGACCTCGAGCCCAACAAGTGGGTCAAGGTCGACGAGTGGGCCGGCGCCGCCGAGGCCGAGCGCCTCGTGACCGAGGCCTTCGAGCGCTTCGAGCAGCACGAGGGCGACACCCGCACGCAGGGCGCCGGGGAGTTCCCGAACTCCGTCAGCTGACGCTGTCCGCGAAGGGGATCCGCCACGGCGGGTCCCCTTCGTCGTTCCCGGATCGGGTTCGCACCGGTCCCGGCGAAGGACTTACAGCCAGACGCCCCGGGCGCTCATGAACGGGCTCGGGTTGACCGTGCCGCCGTTCACGTACACCTCGAAGTGCACGTGGCAGCCGAACGAGTTGCCCGTCTCGCCCTCGTAAGCGATGACCTGGCCGGCGTTGACCCACTGGCCCCAGCCGACGACGATCCTGCTGGAGTGGGCGTAGCCGGTGGCCACACCCCCGCCGTGGTCGATCCGCACGTAGTTGCCGTAGCCGCCGTTGTAGCCGGCGTAGGTCACGGTGCCGGAGCGCGCGGCGTAGATGGGCGCGCCGCAGCCGGCCGCCATGTCGACGCCGTAGTGCCACGTGCTCGCGCAGTAGCTGCTGTTGCACTGCCCCTGACGCGGGCCGTAGCCGGATGTCCACCGCCCGCTCGACGGGCGCACCCAGCCGTTGCCCGGCCCCTGGCCCCCGCCGCCGACGTTCCCGCCGCCACCGCCACCGCCGCCGCCGCTGTTCTGCGCGGCCTCCTCGCGCTGCCGCTGCGCTTCGGCCTCGCGCGCCCGCGCGGCGGCCTCCTCGCGCTCGCGGCGCTTGCGCTCCTGCTCGGCCTCCCACGCCTTCTTCGCCTCGACGCCCTTCTGGTAGTCGGCGACGGTCTTGGCGGTGCTGTCCTTGAGCGCGGCGAGCTGCGCCTCGAGCGTGACCTGGCGCTCCTCCTGCTCGGCGAGCGCGGCCTGCGCGGCCTGGTGCGCCTGCTGCGCGGCGAGCGACTTGGCCTCCGCCTCCTTGTTCAGGCGGTCGCGCTCGGCCCTGGCGACCTCGGCCTGCTCGCTGAGCGCCTTGGCGGCGTCGCGCGCGCTGGCGGCGCCGGCGTAGATCGAGTCGTTGTTCTCGGCCAGCTTGTCCATCTGACCGAGCTTGGTGAGCAGCTCATCGGCGTTCTCGGCCGAGTCGGCGAACAGCACCTCGAGCGAGGTGCCCGATCCGCTCGTGCGCGACAGCTGCGACGCGACGCGCGCGGCGGCGAGCGCCGCGGCGTCCGCCTTCTGCGACTGCTCGTCGGCCTGGCGCTGCAGCTCGTCGGCGCGGTACGCGGCCTCGAAGAGCGCCTGCTGCGCCTCGTAATGCTCGTCGGCGGCCTTCTGCGCGGCCTGCTGCTTCGCGGCCACGTCGGCGGCGAGCTGGTTGATGAGGCCCTCGATGCGCTTGACCTCGGCGGCCTTGGCCGACTCGTTGTTGCGCGCGGCTTCCACGTCGGCCCACGAGGGGTAGTCGGCTGCGTTGTAGGCGTATGCCGGCTTGCCGAAGGCGCTGACGCTCAGCGCGGCGGCGCCGATCGCGCCCGCGGCGAGGGCCACGCGGCGCGAGACCGGGCCCCACAGCACGCGGCGCTCCGCCTCGGTGGGTGCGCAGTCACACGCGTCCGGGTCGATTCCCTGGGACATCTGGCTGCCGGCACCTTCCTTCACAGGCATCACACTAACAACATCAATAACATCCGCAACTGTCGGATGCCGACCGGCTCCCGCTCGCGCGCCTGTCGAGAGCGTGCGGGCACCCCCGCGATTCTGTCGCGCGACACACCCGGGGAGCGCGCGCCGCGCCCTCGTTTTGGAAATCCGCGAGGCTTCCGCGTATGCTGGATCGTCGGCAAGCGTGAGCCCCGGGTTCACTCCGGCCCCATCGTTTAGCGGCCTAGGACGCCGCCCTTTCACGGCGGTAGCACGGGTTCGAATCCCGTTGGGGTCACACGAACCGATACAATTACATAGATCTGGCCCTGTAGCGCAGTTGGTTAGCGTGCCGCCCTGTCACGGCGGAGGTCGCGGGTTCAAGTCCCGTCAGGGTCGCTCCAAGCGACGGGCCCTCTCGATAGCACCACCTTCGAGGAGGCCTTTCGCATAGGACGCGGCACGTTCTTCGGATCGCAGCCGCGAGGCTCTGTAGCTCAGTTGGTAGAGCGCACGACTGAAAATCGTGAGGTCACGGGATCGACGCCCGTCGGAGCCACCACCTGAAACCCCCGGTTCGCCGGGGGTTTTCTCGTTCCGCAGGACCGCTCAGCGGCCGTCGGCCACCCGGATCGTCGTGCCGGTCACGTACGAGGCGTCTGCGGAGAGCGCGAAAGCCACGACGCCGGCGACCTCCTCGGCCCGGCCGGCGCGACCCAGCGGATGAGAGGCCGCGACGCGCGCCACCCGGTCGGGATCGCCCGCGTCGGCGTGGATGTCGGTGTCGATGGTGCCGGGCGCGACGCCGACCACGCGGATGCCGCGATCCGCCGCCTCGATCGCGAGCCCCTTCGTGAGCGCATCCACGCCCGCCTTCGCGGCGGCATAGTGCACGTACTCCCCCGGAGAGCCGGTCGTCGCCGCGCCCGACGAGATGTTGACGAGCACGCCGCCCTGCGTCAGCTCGGCGACCGCGCGGCGCGCGACGAGCACGGCGGAGGTCAGGTTGAGGTCGATGACGCGCCGGATGACGTCGCTCGGCGTCTGGGCGAGAGGCCCGATATGCAGGGTCGCACCCGCGTTGTTGACGACGCCGGTGAGACGCCCGACCTCGGCCGCTTCCGCGAAGAGCGCGTCGATGCCTTCGTCAGTCGTGAGGGATCTTCCCCGTGACCTTCCCCGCGATCCCCGGTCGCGACGCGGTCGGCGTCGTCGACGAGGTGGGCGAGGGCGTGACGGACACGGCGATCGGCGACCTGGTGTTCGGACTCACCGGCGTGACCGGCGCGACGGCCGAGCGCACCGTGCTGTCGGCATGGGCGCCCGTGCCGGAGACGTGGACGATGCCCGAGGCCGCGGCCGCCGGGCTGGCCTCGGCGACCGCGATTCCCGCCCTCGCCGCGCTCGGCGACCTCGACGGCAAGACGCTCCTCGTCGACGGCGCGGCCGGCGGCGTCGGCACGGCCGCATCCGCAGTGGCCGTGAGCCGCGGCGCCCGCGTGATCGGCACCGCCAGCGAGCGCAACCACGCGTTCCTCTCCTCGATCGGCGTCACGCCCGTCGCCTATGGCCCGGGGCTGACCGATCGCGTCGCCGCCGTCGCGCCGGAGGGCATCGACCTCGCGCTGGACGCGGCGGGGGCCGGGACTCTGCCCAAGCTCGTCGCCCTGGCCGGCTCCGCCGACCGCGTCGTCACCGTCGCCGACGCCGCCGGCGCCCGTGACCTCGGCGTGCGCCACGTGAACGCCGCCAATGTCTCGGCGTCGCTCGCCGCGACGGCGCAGCTCGGCGCCGCGGGCCGGTATACGCCTCGGGTCGCCGCGACGTTCGCTCTCGACGACGTGGCTCGCGCGCACGAGCACGCCGAGAGCCGATCGGGCAAGGTCGCGATCACCGTCGCGGTGTGACCCGCCTACTGAGGCACGAGCTGCTGCAGCGTCCAGGCGTTGCCGTCGGGGTCGACGAAGGTGACGAAGCGACCCCAGGGCTGGTCGTCCACGCCGTCGGCCTCGACGCCGCGCTCGCGCAGGGAGGCCAGCGCCGCGTCGGCGTCGTCGACCACCACCTGCACGTTGCGCATGCTGCCGGGGGCGTCGTCGCTCAGGCCGTCGCCGAAGGCGATCGAGCAGGCCGAGCCCGGCGGCGTCACCTGCACGAAGCGCAGCGTCTCGCTCACGCGATGGTCGTGATCCACGTTCCAGCCGAGCGTGTCGCCGTAGAACGCGACGGCGCGATCGGTGTCGGAGACGGGCACGAAGATGAGTTCGATCCGGAAGTCCATGGCGTCCTCGCTTCTCTCACGCCCGACGGTACGCGGGGGCACCGACATCCGCGAGACCCGCCCGGCTCGTATCCTGGTGCGCATGCAGGGGCCTCGTTCCTCTCGCGCGACGATGAAGGATGTCGCCGCGCTGGCCGGCGTGTCGCCGAAGACGGTGTCGAACGTCGTCACGGGGGTGACGTTCGTGCGGCCCGAGACGCGCGAGCGCGTCGAGGCGGCCATGCGCGAACTCGAGTTCGTGCCCAACCTCAGCGCGCGCGGCCTGCGCAACGGCCGCTCCGGCACGATCGCGGTGGCGCTGCCCGATCTCGGCACGGCGTTCTCGGCCGATCTCATGCACTGGCTCGTGCAGGTGGCGCACAGCCGGGGGCTGGCGGTGCAGATCGAGGAGACGGCGTCCGAGCCGCAGCGCGAGCGCGAGCTGCTGTCGCGGGCGCGGGCGCACCTGATCGACGGCCTCATCCTCAACCCGATCCGGATCGAGGACAGCGTCATCGAGCACGCGGATCGCCTGCCGCCGGTCGTGCTGATCGGCGAGGTCGAGCAGCACCGCACCGATCGCGTGCTCGTCGACAGTCGCGCCGCCGCCCGCGACCTCACGGCGCACGTGCTCGCCAAGGGCGCCCGGCGCGTGGCCGTGCTCGGCGGCGACGCCCGCACCCCGGGCACGACCGCGACGAGTCGCATCCGCCTGGCCGGGTACCGCGACGCCCTGCGCGAGGCGGGGATCGCGCCCGACCCGGCGCTCGAGCTGTACGTGTTCCCGTGGACGATGGCGGGCGGCGCCGCGGCGACGCGCGAGCTGCTCGACCGCTCGGTGCCGTTCGACGCGGTCGTCGCGTTCACCGACTCGATCGCCGTCGGCGCCTTGCACGCGCTCCACGACCACGGCATCCGCGTGCCCGAGCAGGTGCTCGTGGCGGGCTTCGACGACGTCGAGGTCGCCCGCTACACCGCGCCGCCCCTGACGACGATCGGCTTCGACCGGCACGAGTTCGCCCGCGCCGCGATCGAGCTGCTCGAGTCGCGCTTCGACGACCGCTCGACCCCTCCCCGCGCGGTGACGGTGCCCCACCGCCTCATCGTGCGCGGCAGCACGATGGACGAGCCCCGCGGCTACGACCCGTCGGCCTGAACGACGGGTCTACGCCCGCCGCCTACACGATCCGGGCCGCGAACGACAACCCTTGCGCCGCCCATTTCATCGATGTAATGATGGCGCCGACCCGGTCCACCGGTTCGAGGTTCACGTCACAAGGGAGTGGCTATGACACCACCGTTTCAGCTGACAAGACGTCAGCTCCTCGCGGGGGCGGCGACCTTCGCCGGCGCCGCGGCACTCACCGCCTGCACGCCGGCGAGCACGATCGGCGGCCCGACCACCCTGCAGTTCTGGCATCTGCTCAGCGGCGGCGACGGCGTCACGATGTCGGGCCTCATCGACGAGGCCAACGCGTCGCAGAGCGACTACGCCGTGCGCCCCACGGTGCTGGCCTGGGGCAGCCCGTACTACACGAAGCTCGCGATGGCCGGCACGGGCGGCCGCGCCCCCGATGTGGCGGTCATGCATGCCACGCGCGTGGAGGGCTACGCGCCCGGCGGCCTGCTCGATCCCTGGGACCTCGACAGGCTCGCCGCGCTCGGCGTGGACGAGACGACGTTCCCCGCGCCCATCTGGGAGAAGGGCATCACGGGCGGCGAGGTGTACAGCGTCGCTCTCGACGCGCACCCGTTCATCCTCATGTACAACACCGACGTGTGCGACGCCGCGGGCGTGCTCTCCAGCGACGGCCGCCTCGCGCCGGTCGACTCGCCCGAGGCGTTCCTCGAGATGCTGCGGGCCGTCGCCGGATCCGCCGAGGAGCACGGCCTGTCGTACGGCTACCTCGGCGACGGCGCGCAGATGTGGCGGCTCTTCTACACGCTGTACACCCAGCACGGCGCCGCCATGACGCTGCCCGAGGGCGGCCCCGCCCAGTTCGACGACGACATCGCCGTCGAGTCGCTCACGCTCATGCAGAGCCTGCTCGACGGCGAGATCGCCGCCCCGCAGAACGACTACGCCTCGGCCATCGCCGAGTTCGCCACGGGCCGCAGCGGCATGCTGCTCACCGGCGTGTGGGAGCTGCGCACCATGCAGGAGGCGGGCATCCCCTTCGACGCGGCGATGATCCCCACGCTCTACGGCACGCCCTCCGTCTACGCCGACTCGCACTCCTTCGTGCTGCCGCATCAGAGCAACCCCGACCCCGCCAAGCGGGAGCTGACCTACCAGTTCGTCGCGGATCTGCTGAAGGGATCGTTCGACTGGGCCGGCGCCGGTCACATCCCGGCGTATCTGCCCATCACCGAGAGCCCCGAGTACGCCGACCTCGTGCCGCAGGCGCACTACGCCGAGGCGGCCGAGCACGTCACGTACGACCCGCCCGCGTGGTTCACCGGGTCGGGCTCCAACTTCCAGGGCGACTTCGGCCAGGCCGTGCAGAACGTGCTGCTCGGCGGGGCCGATCCGGCCGCCGCGATCGCCTCGTTCCGCGCCCGCGTCGACGAGCAGCTGGCCATGCCGAACCCGGCCGATCCCGAGGGGACGTGGCAGTCATGAGCACCACCACCGTGGCCCCGTCCACGCACACGATCGTCACCGGCGTGAAGCAGGGCCGCTTCTCGCACGCCGGCGACCGCCGCGAGCAGCTCGTGGGCTGGGCGTTCCTGACGCCGTTCCTCATCGCGTTCGCGCTGTTCCTCGTGTGGCCGATCCTGCACGGGATCTACCTGAGCTTCACGAACCAGTCGCTCACCGGCGCCGGCGGCGACCCCGTCGGCTTCGCGAACTACGCCGAGGCCCTCACCGACCCGGTCATGTGGCAGTCGCTGGGCAACACCGTGTGGTTCACCGTCCTGTCGACGGTGCCGCTCGTGCTCATCGCGCTCATCATGGCGGTGCTCGTCGACCAGGGCCTGCCCGGCCAGTGGCTGTGGCGGCTGTCGTTCTTCATGCCGTTCCTGCTGGCCTCCACCGTGATCTCGCAGATCTGGGTGTGGATCTTCAACCCGCAGATCGGCGCGGCCAACGCGCTGCTGGAGTCGATCGGCATGGAGCCGCTCGCGTGGCTGCAGGATCCGCGCACGAACATGCTCGCGATCGTCATCGCGACCGTGTGGTGGACGGTGGGATTCAACTTCCTGCTCTACCTCGCGGCCCTGCAGAACATCCCCGCCCAGCAGTATGAGGCGGCGTCGATCGACGGCGCCGGCAAGTGGCGGCAGCTGTTCTCCATCACGCTGCCGCAGCTGGGGCCGGCGACGGTGCTCATCGTGCTGCTGCAGATCCTCGCGTCGCTGAAGCTGTTCGACCAGGCGTACCAGATGCTCGGCGGCGTCTCGAGCGACACCACCCGCTCGATCGTGCAGTACATCTACGAGGCCGGCTTCGTCGGCTACCGGTTCGGCTACTCGGCCGCCATCTCCTACGTGTTCTTCGCGCTCATCGTCATCGTCGGGCTCATCCAGCTCGGGATCGTCGGGCGCAGGAGGGAATCGCGATGACCACCGCCACCGCCACGGAGACCCTCGTCGCGCCGCCGCTGGGCGACCGCGTGCGCCACCGCAAGCCGGGCGAGCGCCCGTTCGGCGTCGCGCGGATCCTCGCCTTCGTCGTGCTGCTGCTGCTGGCGATCAGCTGGCTGCTGCCGTTCCTGTGGGCCGTCGCGACGGCGTTCAAGACCGAGACGGATGCCGCGGGCGCGGCAACCTGGATCGGCGAGAGCGGACCGACGACCGCCGCGTTCGAGGCGATCCTCTCGCAGGGCAACGTCTACATCTGGGCGTTCAACAGCCTGTGGACCTCGGCCGCCGTCACCCTCATCACCGTCGCGATCTCGGCGCTGGCGGCCTACGCGTTCTCGCGGCTGTCGTTCCGCGGGCGCCGCTGGCTCTACGTCGTCGTCATCGCGCCGATCGTCGTGCCGCCCCAGGTGCTGATCATCCCGCTGTTCTACGAGATGCTCGCGTTCAACATGATCGACACGCACTGGGGCCTCATCCTGCCCCAGGTGGTGGCACCGGCCATGGTGTTCATCCTCAAGCAGTTCTTCGACGCCGTGCCGATCGAGCTCGAGGACGCCGCGCGCGTGGACGGCGCGAGCCGGCTGCGGGTGTTCTGGTCGATCGTGCTGCCGCTGTCGCGGCCCATCCTGGGCGCCGTGTCGATCTTCGTGTTCATCGGGGCGTGGAACAACTTCCTGTGGCCGTTCCTCGTCATCAACGACACCACGCTCATGACGCTGCCCGTCGGGCTGCAGACCGTCATCAGCGCCTACGGTGTGCAGTACGCGCAGGTCATGGCCCAGGCCGTGCTCGCCGCGCTGCCGCTCATCGTCGTCTTCCTCTTCTTCCAGCGCCAGATCGTCAAGGGCGTCGCGACCACCGGCTTCGGCGGCCAGTAGACCCCCACCTCAGAACAGGAGAATCATGACCCACGCCCGCATCACCATCGACCGCGACTTCACGATCGCCGACGTGCCCCGCCGCCTGTTCGGCTCGTTCGTCGAGCACATGGGGCGCTGCGTGTACACCGGCATCTTCGAGCCGGGGCACCCGCAGGCGGACGAGCGGGGCTTCCGCCGCGACGTGCTGGAGCTCGTGCGCGAGCTCGGCCCCACGGTCGTGCGGTACCCGGGCGGCAACTTCGTCTCGGGCTACCTTTGGGAGGACGGCGTCGGCCCGGTCGAGGAGCGGCCGCGGCGCCTCGACGGCGCGTGGCACACGATCGAGACGAACGCGTTCGGCCTGCACGAGTTCGTCGACTGGTCGAAGGAGGCCGGCGTCGAGGTGATGGAGGCCGTGAACCTCGGCACGCGCGGCGTCGAGGAGGCCCGCGCGCTCGTGGAGTACGCCAACCACCCGGGCGGCACGCGCTGGTCCGACATGCGCCGCCGCAACGGCGCCGAGCAGCCGTTCGACATCCGGCTGTGGTGCCTGGGCAACGAGCTCGACGGCCCGTGGCAGATCGGCCACAAGACGGCCGACGAGTACGGGCGCCTGGCGCAGGAGACGGCGAAGGCGATGCGCTTCGTCGATCCGACCATCGAGCTCGTGGCGGTGGGTTCGTCGGGCCGCGGCATGCCGACGTTCGGATCGTGGGAGCACACGGTGCTCACGCACACGTACGACGAGGTCGACTACATCTCGATGCACGCGTACTACCAGGAGGAGAACGGCGACGCCGCCTCGTTCCTGGCCGAGGCGGTCGACATGGACGCGTTCATCGACGGCGTCGTCGCGACGATCGACGCCGTGAAGGCGGCCGGCAAGCACCGCAAGCAGGTGAACATCTCGTTCGACGAGTGGAACGTCTGGTACCAGCGCGGCCTCGACACCGACGACCAGCCGCACAAGGTCGCCGCCGGGTGGCGCGAGCACCCGCGGCTCATCGAGGACACCTACTCGGTGACCGACGCCGTCGTCGTCGGCACGTTCCTGCACAGCCTGCTGCGCCACGGCGACCGCGTGAAGATCGCCAATCAGGCCCAGCTGGTCAACGTCATCGCGCCGATCCGCTCCGAGGAGGGCGGTCCCGCGTGGCGGCAGTCGATCTTCTGGCCCTTCGCGCGCATCGCGCAGGCCGCGCGCGGGCGCATCCTGCGCCTCGCCGTGGACTCCTCGCAGGTGCCGACGCCCAAGTTCGGCGACGTCGACGCCGTCGACGCGGCCGCCACGTGGGACGAGGAGAACGGGCGGATCGCGCTGTTCCTGGCCAACCGGGCGCTGGACGACGCCGCGAGCGTGACCGTCGACCTGCGCGGCCTGTCGGCCGGGCAGCTGCGCTCGGCCGAGGTGCTCACGGTGCCCGAGGGCGGCGACCGCCACGCGAAGAACACCGAGACCGAGCAGGACAACGTGGGCCTCGTGCCGCTGCGCGAGGTGGGCGTGGAGGACGGCGCGCTGCGCGCCACCCTGCCGCCGCTGTCGTGGGCGGTCGTCGAGTTCGACGTCGCCCGCGCCTGACCCGGACTCCGCGCGCCGCGGGAGGGGGCGCGGCGCGCGGGCCGGCCCGATCGGTTGCTGAACGGAGCGTCCGGAGGGCGCGGAGATGAAGCGACCGCCGCAACCCGCGTCGTCCCGGCTCAGACCGACACGGGCACCCCGGCGAGCGTGTGCAGCTCGCGCCAGATGTCCGCGGCGGCGGGCGACGCCGCCGTGCGCGGATCGGGCGTGATCGACACCGGCCGTCCGCGCATCGCCCGCTCGGGTGCGTAGTACTCGAGTTTGGCGGCGGATCGCGAGACGAGCACGACCTCCGCCCCCGCGGCGGCGAGCTGCTCGGCCGCGAAGTAGCCGATGCCGCCCGTCGCGCCGGTCTCACGCAGCTGCTGGCGAACGCCGCCCGCGCCGGCGCGGTGCGCCCCGAGATCACCGTCGACCACGTGCAGCGCCTGGTCTGCGGCGCCGAGCACGCCGTGCGACTCGGCGACGGCGGCGACCGCGACCTGCTGCTCTCGGTCGTCCTCGCCGGCCTGCGCCCCTGATCACTCGGGCGAGGCGGCCTCGCCCGTGAGCCCGCGCGCGGCGGCCTCGACGATCGCGGGGATCTCGTCGGCCGCCTCGACCCGGACCGGGCGCTCGTCGTCGCCGGGCTCCTCGAGGGCGGCCAGCTGCGAGTCGAGCAGGGCCGCGGGCATGAAGTGGCCTCGACGGCCGGTCACGCGGGCGGCGAGCAGCTCGCGGTCGCCGCGCAGATAGACGAAGCGGGTGCCGGGGGCAGACGCGCGCAGCCGGTCGCGGTAGGAGCGCTTCAGCGCCGAGCAGGCCACGACGACCGATCCGCGCGCCAGCACCTCGCCGATCCGGTCCAGCCAGTCGGCGCGATCCTCGTCCGCGAGCGGGATGCCCGCCTCCATCTTGCGGACGTTGCGCGCGGGGTGCAGCTCGTCGCCGTCGACGAACTCGACGCCCAGCCGCGCGGCGAGCGCGGCTCCGACCGTCGACTTGCCGGCGCCGGAGACGCCCATCACGACCACGGGAGCGTCGGCGACCATCCCCCCACGCTACCGACGGCACGACGCGCGGGCGACCTCTGCGCGGGCTCGAACGCGGCGGCGTGATAGGTCTGATGCAGAACCCCCGCCGCCGACGCCGGAAAGCGAGACCCATGCCGTTCTTCGATCTGCCCCTCGACCTGCTGCGCGAGCACCGCATCGCCCAGGAGTCGCCGTCCGATCTCGAGGACTTCTGGCGCACCACGGTCTCGGCGTCGCGCGCGAAGACGTGGGAGCCGCGCGTCGAGCCGGTCGACACGGGGCTCGAGCTCGTGGAGACGAGCGACGTCACGTTCGCGGGCTATGACGGCGACCCGATCCGCGCGTGGTGGCACGTCCCCGCCGGTCGGGCGCCGCGCGGCGTCGTCGTGCAGTTCCAGGGCTACAACGGGGGCCGCGGGCTCGCGCACCAGCAGCACGAGTGGCCGCTCGCCGGCTACGCGCATCTCTTCGTCGACTCCCGCGGCCAGGGCAACGGGGCGTGGTCCCCCGGGCACACGGCCGATCCGCACGGCAGCGGCGGCGCCGCGGTGGCGGGCCAGATGACCCGCGGGATCGAGGATCCGGAGACCTACTACTACCGCCGGCTGTACACCGACGCGGCGCTCGCGATCGATGTCGCGCGCGAGCTCGTCGGCGCGGACCTGCCCGTCTTCGTGACGGGCGGCAGCCAGGGCGGCGGCCTCACGATCGCCGCGGTGGCGCTGCACGAGCTCTCCGGCGGCGCCGTCGCCGGAGCGATGCCGGACGTGCCGTTCCTGTGCGACTTCCCGCGCGCCACCTCCCTCGTCGACACGAACCCGTACCGCGAGATCGTGACGTACCTCGCGGCGTTCCGAGACCGGGTGGAGCCGGCGCATCGCACGCTGTCGTACTTCGACGGCGCGCACCTCGCCGCCCTCGCCACCGCACCCGCGCTGTTCTCCGTGGCCCTCATGGATCCGATCTGCCCGCCCTCGACCGTGTTCGCCGCCTACAACGCGTGGGCGTCCGACGACAAGGCGATCGAGATCTACCCCTACAACGGGCACGAGGGCGGCGGCCCGTACCAGCGCGCCGCCCAGCTGGCGTGGCTGCGCGAGCGGGTCACCGTGCCCGCCCGGGCCTGACGCCGACCGTCGGGCCCGGCCCGCTCAGGCCTGCGAGTGGGAGATCCGCACCGCCGCGGCCCAGGGCTCGACCCAGTCGGGCAGGCTCAGATGGCCCGGGTCTCCCCCGGCGGCCTCGAGCAGCTCGGGCGGCTCGACGGTGCCGCCCGCCTTGCGAAGGAAGCGCGCCTGCACCACGGCGCGGGCGATCACCTTGCCGCCGCGGTGGAACTCCTGCTCCATGTAGACGTGGCGCTCGTCGAACCCGAGCACGCGCGTGACCAGCTCGAACCGCTGCCACAGCGTGAGCGAGCGCTTGTAGCTGATCGTCTGCGCCGTCACCACGGGGTACCAGCCGCGGCGGGTCACCTCGGCCCAGAACCCCGAGCGGAAGAGCAGATCGGTGCGGCCCAGGTCGAGCAGCGCCAGGTAGCGGGCGTTGTTCATGTGCAGCAGCGGATCGAGATCCGTCGGCAGCACACGGAACGTCGTGCGCCCCTCGCCCCACAGCGACACCCGCGGCGCGCGGCGGCTGCGCAGCCACAGCAGGAACAGCCGGAAGTACAGGTTCACGGCATCGAGTGAACCAGCCCTGCCGCACGCCCCGAAGGCCTTTGTGGACCGCCTCCAAAACGCGGCGACTGCCGGGCGGTCACGCCCCGAGGGCGCGGAGGATGTCGTCGCCGTAGCGCAGGCGCTCGAGCACGGCGCGCTCGTCCTCGCGGGAGGACTCGCACACGAAGAGGCGATCCCCGTCGGACGCAACGAAGAACTCCTCCGGTGTGCGGCGCTCGAGCAGCGGGCGCAGGACGGGCGGCGGCGCCTCGACCCAGGACGGGTCGATCCACAGCACCGCGCGGGTGCCCCAGGGGCGCGCGATCTTCGTCATGCCCGCGGCGGCCTCGAGCGGGGCGTCAGGCATGGATCCCCCTCCGTCGGCCGTCGCGCGCCTCGATCATCCCAGACCGCCCGGCGCCTGCCCGCGCCCGGCCGGTGTCCATCCGGCGCCGCATAATCTGGGGGCATGGTCGCCAAGATCCTGCTCTACTACGTGTTCACGCCCCTCGCCGATCCCGAGGCGGTGCGGCTGTGGCAGCGCGACCTGTGCGAGCTGCTGGGTCTGCGCGGGCGGATCCTGATCTCCGAGCACGGGATGAACGGCACGCTCGGCGGCGACATGGCGGCGCTGAAGACCTACGTGCGCAAGACCAAGCAGTATGCGGCGTTCAAGGGGATCGACTTCAAGTGGTCTCCGGGCACGGGGCTCGACGAGGAGGGCCGGAGCCTGGACTTCCCGCGCCTGTCGGTGAAGGTGCGCGACGAGATCGTGTCGTTCGGCGCGCCCGAGGAGCTACGGGTGGACGAGAACGGCGTGGTCGGCGGCGGCACGCACCTGGGGCCGGGCGAGCTGCACAAGCTCGTCGCCTTGCGCGACGACGTCGTGTTCTTCGACGGGCGCAACGCGTTCGAGGCCGAGATCGGCCGGTTCAAGGGTGCGATCGTGCCCGACGTCGAGACGACGCGCGACTTCGTGGCCGAGCTCGAGTCGGGCCGCTACGACCACCTCAAGGACAAGCCGGTGGTCACGTACTGCACCGGCGGCATCCGCTGCGAGGTGCTCTCGGGCCTCATGCGCTCGCGCGGCTTCGAGGAGGTGTACCAGCTGGACGGCGGGATCGTGCGCTACGGCGAGACCTTCGGCAACACCGGGCTGTGGGAGGGCTCGCTGTACGTGTTCGACGGCCGCGAGACGATGACCTTCGGCGACGACGCCGCCGTGATCGGCCGGTGCGCGTCGTGCGGCGCACCCGAGGACCGGATGGTCAACTGCGCCGACGACGCGTGCCGCTCGCGCGTGGTGCTGTGCGCGTCGTGCGGCGACGCGGCGGCCTGCGGGAGGCACGCCGAGGCCGCAGCGGCCTGACCCGGCGGGATCAGCGGGCGAGGAGGGCCTCGACCTCGGCGGCGGTGGGGACCGCGGCCTGCGCGCCCACGCGCGTGACGGCGATGGCCGAGGCCGCCGCGCCCGCGCGCGCCGCCTCGGCGAGCGCGTCGAGCGAGAGCGGGCCGCGGCCCAGGCGCGCCGCGAGCACGCCGCAGAACGTGTCGCCGGCGCCGGTCGTGTCGACGGGGTCGACGCGGAACGCGGGCACCGTCGCCCGCTCGGATCCGAGGACCACGATGGATCCGGATGCGCCGAGGGTCACCACGAGCGCCGGCACGCGGGACGCGAGCGCCTCGATCGCCGCCTCGCGATCCGCCGTGCCCGCGATGTCGGTCAGCTCGTGCTCGTTGACGATGAGCACGTCCACGAGCGGCAGCACCCGCGCCGCCGTCTCGGCGTCTGCGAGCGGCGCGGAGGGGGCGGCGTTGAGCACGAACAGCGCGCCCTCGGAGCGCGCCTCGGCCGCCGCCACCACGAGCGGCACGGGGATCTCGAGCTGGGCGGCCACGACGTCGGCCGCCGCGACGAGCTCGCGCTGGTGCGCCTCGAGCCCCTGCAGGGCGCCGTTGGCCCCCGGCACGACGATGATCGCGTTCTCGGCGTCGTCGGCCACCGCGATGAGCGCCACCCCGGTCTGCTCGGGCGAGAGCGACAGCCCCGACACGTCGATGCCGTCGGCCTCGAGCAGCGCCCGCAGCTGCGCGCCGTCGGCGTCGTCGCCGATCGCGCCGATGAACGCCGCGGGCGCCCCACCCGCCCGCGCCGCCGCGACGACCTGATTCGCGCCCTTGCCGCCGCCGCCCCGCGACGAGCTCGACGCGAGCAGCGTCTCGCCCGGGCCGGGGATGCGCGGCACGCGCGCGACGACGTCCATGTTGATGCTGCCGACGACGGCGACGCTCATCGGTTCTCCCTCCGCTCCCCCGCGATGTCATCCATCCTCTCCCGCTCGCGGTGCGCGGCGATGTCGTCGAGGATGCGCAGCGCACCCGTGTCGGCGGCGAGCTCGGCGGGCCGGCGCGGGCGGTAGACCACGAGCGAGTGGAAGACGAAGCGCGCGAGGAACGCGACGGCGAGCGTGATGGCCGTGGCGAGCACGCTCGAGATGTGCCACGTCTCGACCATGAGGGCCATGACGGGGATGCGGATGGCGGCCTCGACGTTGTTGAACGTGAACGAGGTGGCGAAGCGCCGCCCGAACCCGGCGGCCTGATCGCGCATGTCGGCGAAGACGAAGCGCTCCTGCAGCAGGAAGTTCGCCACGATCGTGATCTCCGCCGCCGCGATCGCCGCCCACAGGTAGTCGACCCCGAGCGCCGTGAGCGCCCACACGATCCCGATGTTCGCGACGGCGCCGGCCGCGCCGATGAGCGCGAAGATCGACATCTTGCCGAACCGCAGCCGGCCCAGGTGCGCCAGGAATGCGCCGCCCTGCCGCAGCGTCGCCTTCGAGATCCCGTCGCGGCGGCGGTCGAAGCGCAGCGGCAGCTCCGCCGTGCGGTGGTCGCCGCGGGCCAGGATCTCGAGCAGGATCTTGAAGCCGTTGGGGCGCAGCGCGGCCAGATCGACGCGGCGGCGGTCGACCAGGAAGAAGCCGGTCATGGGGTCGCTCACACCGTGCAGCCGCACGGGGAACATCGCCTTCGTCACGGCCGTGGACACGCGCGACACGGCCGCGCGCAGCCGCGTGCCCAGCCCCTCGCCGTCGCCGCCGCGCATGTACCGCGACGCGAGCACGACGTCGACGCCGCCGCGCTCGTACCGCTCCAGCAGCTCCGGCAGCAGCGCGGGCGGGTGCTGCAGGTCGCCGTCCATCACGATGCACACGTCGGCGCCCGCGAGGGCGAGCCCGCGCGCCACGGCTCCGCCCAGCCCGCCCGTGCGCTCTCCGTGCGGCCGGTGCATCACGCGCACGGGCAGGGGCGCGGATGCCGCCACGCGCGCGATCTCGCTCGGGGTGTCGTCGTCGCTGTCGTCGACGAACAGGATCTCCGCGCCGCGGCCGGCGAGGGCGGCCGCGATCTGCGCGACGAGTGGCGCGACGTTCGGACTCTCGTCGCGCGTGGGGACGATGACCGTCACCTCGGGAGCGGGGCGCACCTCCCTATCGTTCCATGCGCCGCTGTGACCGCGTGCACCGTCCCGAGCCGGCCGCCCGCGGCGGACGTAACCTGGATGTATGACGACTTCGCAGGAGATCCGCATGTTCGGCGCCGAGTGGTGCCGCGACTGCCGCCGCACCAAGGCGCAGCTCGACGAGCTGGGCGTTGCCTACCAGTACATCGATCTCGAGGCCGAGCCCGCGGCCGCCGACGTGGCCAAGGAGATCTCCGGCCGCACCAACATCCCGGTGGTCGTGTACCCCGACTCGAGCCACCACGTCGAGCCCAGCAACGCCGACGTCGAGGCGAAGCTGCGCGAGCTCAACCTGATCTGACACTCGAGCCTGGCGGATCCGCGGCTCGCGGACTCCTTCTCACCCGGCCGGAACCGGCACAATAGAGGGGACGAAGGAGGATCGCGTGGTCGACACGATCGATGCGGAGACGAGCCCGCTGCATCTTCCGCACGCCGCGGCCGAGTGCCCGAAGTGCTTCATCGAGCTGCAGCGCGATCGCGGCTGGTGGCAGGCGCGCCCCGAGGGTGCGCGGCTGGTCGGCCTCGTCGTCGCGCGCGAGGACATGCCGCCCGTCGTGCAGCAGCGCGAGGACCTGGCGCGCTTCGGCGTGCCGATCGAGGGCTTCCGCCACCCGGCGCCCGACATCCTGGAGACCTGGGAGCAGCGCCTGAGGCGCCTGTTCGACACGCTGCGGCCCGGGGACGTGCTCGTCGTGGCGGGCATCCGCGCGCTCGGGCGCGATGCGGCGGAGGGCGCGCGCACGGTCGCGGCGCTCGGCCGCAAGGGCATCGTCGTGAAGGTGCTCAGCCACGGCGCGCGGCACCTGCACGACGCCACGGCCTGATCGGCCGGCTCAGCGCGAGACGGCCTCGCGGGGGCGGGTGTCCTCGTCGATGTCGTGATCGCGCGAGGAGGCGACCGCGACCGCGTCGACGACCACGGCCGTGATGTTGTCGCGGCCCCCTTTGAGCAGGGCCTCGCGCACGAGGCGGTCCGCCGCCGTCTGCGGCAGCACCTCGAGGCGCAGGATCGTGGCGATCCGCTCGGCGGTCAGCTCGTTCGACATGCCGTCGGAGCACACGAGCATCCGGTCGCCGCGCGCCGCCGGCAGCATCCAGAAATCGGCCTGCGCGTGGCTGCCGGCCCCCATCGCGCGCGTGATGACGTTGCGGCGTCGGTCGTGCGCCGCCTCCTCGGCCGTGATCTCGCCGGCGTCGAGCAGCTCCTGCACGAGGGAGTGATCCACGCTGATCTGCTCGAGCTCGCCACGGCGCATGCGGTACACGCGCGAGTCGCCGAGGTTGATCGCGAGCCAGTACCCGATGCCGTCGACGTGGGTCACGATCAGGCCGGCGAACGTCGTGCCCGCGCCGCGCTCGCGCGCCGCCGAGAGGCCGTCGACGCTGCGCCGCGCGCGGTCGAAGGCGTCGCGCGCCTCGCTCACCGACACGCTCGGCCGCCCCACGAACGGCGCGAACGCCTCGAGCGCCGCCGCCGAGGCGAGCTCGCCGCCCTCGTGCCCGCCCATCCCGTCGGCGACGAGGAACACGGGCGCCTCGGCGAGGTGGGCGTCCTCGTTCAGCGTGCGGCGCGCCCCCACGTCGGTGGCGGCGCCGCTCTCGACGACGATCGGGGCCGTCACGCGAGCGCCTCGAAGGTGACGACCCGGTCTCCCATCTCCAGGGCGTCGCCGGGCTCGAGTGGCGTGCGCAGGCCGGGGGTGACCTCGACCCGATCGCCGTGACGCACGATCACGACGCCGTTGGTCGAATGCATGTCGGTCAGCCAGGCGCCGGTCGGATCGACGTCGATCGCGAAGTGCGTCTTCGACAGCGACAGGGTGGTGTCGCGCACCGCGACGACCTCGGCGTCCTCGACGGGCGGGGGGTTGCGGCCGAACACCGTGCGGGAGGTCACCACGTGGCGGATGTCGTCGTCCCACACGAACACGGCGCGCTTGATCGCGCCGGGGCGGTGACGCTGCACGATCACGGTGTCGTCGACGAAGTCGTCGGAGGCCGGCGGCGGCACGGGCTCCCGACGCTGCGGGGCGGCCTCGCGCGGCTCGGGCGCGGCCACCGGCACGCCGGGCACCGACGAGATGAGCGACGCCCCCGGCTGCGCGGCGGGTGCCGCCGCGGGGAACGGCGGATTCGAGGCCGAGAACGCCGACGGCTCGGGGATGGCCGTGGCCGAGGCGTCGGCGACCGGATCGGCGGGGCGAGGCGGCACGGCCGGCGGCGGCGCGTAGGCGGCCGGCGGCGGCGCGTACGGGTCGGCCTCCGCGGCGGACGGGTCCATCGTCACGGCCGCCGTGGCGACGGGATCGACCGGGCCGGCGTACGGGTCGGCGGGGGCCGCGTACGGATCGGCCGCGCCGCCGTAGGGGTTCGCCGGCGCCCCGTAGGGGTCGTGGGCAGGAGCGGCCGGCGCCTCCGGCGCGTAGCCGGCGTGCGGCGCGCCGTACGGTTCGCCGGCCGATGAGGGCGCGGCGCCGTAGGTCTCGCCCTGGTACGCCCCGTACGCGTCGAGCGGGGATCCGTACGGATCCTGCTCCGCCGGGCGGGCGTCGACGACCATGGCGCCGGCGGCCTTGTCGTGCCACCCCTGGCGGCGCCCCGACTTGTCGAACAGGATCGAGAAGTAGCCGAGCAGGAGGATCGCGCCGGTGGCGCCGAGCACGATGTTGCGCAGCAGCGCCCTGCCGAACCCCAGCGGCGCGCCGGTGTCGGCCTGCACGATCCGGATCTTCTGCGCCCGCGCGCCGATCGATCCGGATCCGCCCTGCATGCCGGTGTAGACGAGGAACCAGGCGAGCACCGCCGCGTACATCACGAGCAGCGCGATCATGCCTGCGGCCATGTCGACCGTGAGGGTGAGCACGACCGCCAGCGCGCCGAACACCACGGCGATGCCGCCGGCGATGAGCGAGTCGATGAGGAACGCGACCACGCGCCGGCCCGGCTCGGCGGGCAGGCCGACGCCGTACGCCGGGCGGGCGTAGGGATCGGCCGGCGGGTACGAGGGATCGGGCGGCGGGTACGCGGAGGCGCCCTGCGCGTACTCGGGGGCGCCGCCGTAGGGGTTCGCGGGCGCGCCGCCGTAGGCGTGCTCCGCGGGCGCGGCCGGGTGGGCGGGCGCGGGCGCCGCGTACTCGGCCGGGGCCGGCGGGTAGCCGGGGGACGCGGCGAACGGATCCGCGGGGGCGGACGGGTACCCGGGGGCGGCGTACGGATCGGCGACCGGCTGGCCGTAGCTGTCCGCTCCCGGGAACTGCTGCTGTCCCGGGTAAGCGTGCTGCCCGTACGGATCCGGCAGGTGGCCGGGGTACTGGGGCGTGCTCATCTCACCCATCCTTCCCTGCATCGCCGCGCCGCTCGCGAGCGCGCGCGGGAGCGTCACAGATGATCATGTCAGCACACGCACCGCGGATGCGACGAATCCGCGACATCGCGCCCACGCGAGTCGCGGATCCGTCCGGCCCGAAACCTCATCGCCGCGGCGGCTTCGGCTCCTTCTTCGGCGCCTTCCCCGAGGCCTGCAGCGTGGCGTAGTGCTGCGCGGCCTCGTCCTGGCGCGCCTGCTCGGCGCCCGACGCGATGGGCGCGCGCACGTGCTCCGGCTCGTACCCGAACGCGTCGACGAGGTCCTGCGCGTGCGGGCGCAGCCGCGCGCAGAGCCGATCGATGTAGCGCGAGACGGCCGCGGCGCGCTGCGTCGAGAGCCGGCCGTGGATGAGGTGCCACGACAGGTGCTTCTCGATCAGCCCGAGGCCGAACAGGTCGCGCACCCACGTGAGCACCTGCTTCGTGCCCGCGTCGTCGATGCGCTCGAGCGCGTCGGTGAACGCCTCCCACTGCAGCAGCTCGGCGTGGGCGCGCGCGGCCTCGAGCAGCTCGTTCTGGTTCTCGTTGAACAGCGCGGCGCCGTCGGCGGCCGACATCTTGGACGCCGGGCGCAGGCGGGCGGCGACGTCGGCCACCATCGTCTGCACGCGGTCGGCGAGCAGCTGGTGCTGGTCCTTGCCCCGCAGCCCGAGCTCCACGGACCGGGCCGTGGAGCCGAGGTCGGCCACGGCCTGGCCGAGGCGGCGCAGGCCGGCGCCGTGGAACACGCGACCGGCGGTCTGGCCGGCGACCATCGCCGCGAGCTCCGCCGGCTGCTTGCCCTTGAACTGCTTGGCGTAGTCGCCGAGCAGGCGCTTGCCCACCAGCTGCAGCAGCACGTTGTTGTCGCCCTCGAAGGTCACGTAGACGTCGAGGTCGCTGCGCAGCCCGACGATGCGGTTCTCGGCGAGGAATCCCGATCCGCCGCACGCCTCGCGGCACTCCTGCAGCGCGTCGAGCGCGTGCCACGTCGACAGCGCCTTCAGACCCGCCGCGAGCGTCTCGAGGTCCTGGCGGCTCTCGTCGGTGTCGTTCGCGCCGCTGAAGACCGCGTCGAACTTCTGCAGCAGCTCGTCGTGCGCGAACGCCTGGGCGTAGGTGGTCGCCAGCAGGGGCAGCAGCCGCCGCTGGTGACGCCCGTAGTCGAGCAGCACGGTCTCGCCCGCGCCGTTGTCGAACTGGCGGCGCTGGTTGCCGTACGTCACGGCGATGTAGAGGCCGAGCGCCGAGCCCCACGTGGCGGCGCCGTCGAGCGAGACGCGGCCCTGCACGAGCGCGCCGAGCATCGTGAAGAAGCGGCGGCCGGGGCTGGGGATCGGGCTCGAGTAGGTGCCGTCGGGCGCGACGTCGCCGTAGCGGTTGAGCAGGTGATCGCGCGGGATGCGCACGTTGTCGAAATGCAGGCGGCCGTTGTCGACCCCGTTCAGGCCGCCCTTGGGGCCGTCGTCCTCGCCGCCCACGCCGGGCAGGAACGCGCCGTCCTCGTCGCGGATCGGCACGAAGAAGCAGTGCACGCCGTAGTTGACGCCGTTCGAGATGAGCTGCGCGAAGACGGTGGCCGCCCTGGCGTGCAGCGCGGCGTTGCCGAGGTAGTCCTTCCACGCGCCGCGGAACGGCGTGTGGATGACGAACTCCTCGGTCTCCGGGTCGTACGTCGCGGTCGTGCCGATCGCCTGCACGTCCGATCCGTGCCCGGTCTCGGTCATGGCGAAGGCGCCGGGCAGCCGCATCTCGCCGGCGTCGCGCAGCCAGCGATCGTGGTGGGTCTTGGTGCCCAGCTGCAGGATGGCCGAGGCGAACAGGCCCCACTGCACGCCCGACTTGATCTGCAGGCTGGGGTCCGCGGCCACGAGCTCCTGGAAGCCGGCGAGGTTGCCGCCCTGGTTCTCGAGGCCGCCGTACTCCTTCGGGTAGGCGCGCATCGACGCGCCGTGCTGCACGAGCAGGTCGAGCTGGGCGAGCGTGCGCTCGCGGTGCTCGGCGATCGGCTGCCCCTCGATGCGCCAGAACGCGGGATCCTTGATCATCTCGCGCGCCTCGCGGCGGATGTCGGCCCACGTGCCCAGGAGGGCGTCGTTCACGAGGGAGATGTCGATGCGAGCGTCGGCGTGCTCGGCGCTCTCGACGGGACGGACCACGGTGTCGGCCATGCGGGATTACCTCTTTCGGACGCGCGCGGGACGCGCGATCGGCGGATGACACCACGTTAGGGACTCCACAGAGGCGCGTCACGATCGTTGTGCACCATCGACACCGCTCCGCCGCCCGACGGACGGCCGCGATTGTGCGCGCGGCACAGACCTCAGCTCGTGGCGTAGTCGGCGAGGAAGCGGTCCACCATCCAGTAGTCGTCCTCCGTGCGCTCGGCGCTGTCGGTGAACTCGCCGTCCTGGATCATCAGGTAGCGGTTGCCGGCCGGGGTGTCGTTCCACGTGACGTCCACGGCCTTCCAGGGTGATGTCCGCGGCCGGAAGGACACCGAACAGCAGGGGGGGGGGGGGGGGGGGGGGGGGGGGGGGGGGGGGGGGGGGGGGGGGGGGG
>NZ_JBMDJT010000015.1:0-58198 GCF_057809335.1 Microbacterium sp. FG3
CAATCCTCGATATGCAGCACCTGGATCTTCACACGCCCATTCTCCCGCGCAACTCACGGCGGCTGGCCACCCCGCACCTTCTTGATCAACACGCCCGAGCCGACCTCGGCGCTCGACCCCGAGCTCGTCGGCGAGGTGCTCGACGTCATGCGCGAGCTGGCGGACGAGGGCATGACGATGATCGTCGTCACGCGCGAGATGGGCTTCGCGCGCGACGTGGCCGACCGCGTGGTCTTCATGGACGGCGGCGTCGTCGTCGAGGAGGGCCCGGCGGCCGAGGTCATCGAGCGCCCCCGGCACGCGCGCACGCGGGAGTTCCTCGGCAAGGTGCGCTGAGCGTACGCGCAGGTTGCGCCGGATTCCCGGCAGATTCCGGCGATATCTGATCCCGTCCTCTCCGGCAGGCGTAGCGTGGATGGTGCGTCCACCTGAATGCACTCTGAAAGGACTCGAGATGACCACATCCGTTCGCGCGGCCGTGCTCCACGGCGTCGACGAGCCGTTCCGCTTCGAAGACCTCACGCTCGGCGATCTGCAGCCCGATGAGGTGCTCGTCAAGATCGTCGCCACCGGCCTGTGCCACACCGACCTCGCCGTGCAGCACGGCCACATCCCCGGCGCCTTCCCGTTCGTCCTCGGTCACGAGGGCGCGGGCGTCGTCGAGCAGGTCGGCTCGGCGGTGCACGGCCTCGCCGTGGGCGACGCCGTGGGCCTGTCGTACGCGGCGTGCGGCCGCTGCAGCAACTGCCTGGCCGGGCGCGAGGCCTACTGCCTGAACTTCATGCCGCTGAACTTCGGCGGCGTGCGCGAGGACGGCACCACCACGCTGAGCGCCGCCGACGGCAGCCCCGTGCACGGCAGCTTCTTCGGCCAGTCGTCGTTCGCGACGCACGCGATCGCCTCGGCCAAGAACGTCGTCAAGCTGCCCGAGGGCACCCCCGTTGAGCTGGCGGGCCCCCTCGGATGCGGCATCCAGACCGGCGCCGGCACCGTGCTGAACTCGCTCGACGTGCCCGCCGGATCGTCGATCGTCGTCGCCGGCACCGGCGCCGTCGGGCTCTCGGCCATCATGGGCGCGAAGGTCGCCGGCGCCACGACGATCATCGCGGTCGACGTGATCCCCGAGCGCCTCGCGTTCGCCGAGCGCCTCGGCGCGACGCACCTCATCAACGGCAAGGAGGAGGACACGACGGCGCGCATCCTCGAGATCACGGGCGGCGGTGCCTCCTACGCCGTCGACACGACGGGTGTCGCGCCCGTCATCGAGCAGCTCATCCAGGCGACGGCCTTCGGCGCCCGGATCGCGCTGGTGGGTGTGCCGAAGCCGGGCAGCACGATCGACCTCGGCCTGGTCGCCGCCTCGGGCAAGACGCTCGTCGGCGCGATCGAGGGCGATGCGATCCCGCAGAACTTCATCCCGGAGCTCGTCGCGCTGCACCAGGCCGGCCGCTTCCCGTTCGACGAGCTGATCACCACCTACCCGTTCGAGCAGATGGAGCAGGCCATCGCCGACACCCAGTCGGGTGCCACGGTCAAGGCCGTGCTCGTCATGCCCTGACGCGCAGGTTCGCTGCGGCGGCCTCGTCCCGGTTCTCGGGACGGGGCCGTTTCGCTGTTCGGGTGCGGTGCGGGGCGTCCACAGCCGCGCGGAGCGGCGGATCCGTCCACAGATCGCGCTGGTGCGGCCCACGGGCGATCGCCGGGCGCGAGCGTGGGAGGTATGACGGATGCTCCCGGCGACGACCTGCGCGCCTTCGAGGTGCGCGACGACGCAGGCCTCGAGATGCGCGTGCGGGCGCTGCTCGGCGGCGCCTACGCGCCGCGGGTGTGGCTGCTGTTCCTCGACGCGCGCGGGCGGCTGACCGACCCGATCCTCCCGATCGACGGGCTGCCGCGTGACCCCCGATCCCGCGTGCGCGACCCGGAGCTCGGTGAGGTCACGCACGCGGTGCTGCTGGCGCGGCGGGCGGCGGACTTCGCGGGGCTCGTGCGTGCCGACGCCGTGGTGCTCGTGTGGGAGCGGCCAGGGCGGCACCGCGTGGCGGGCTGGCTGCGGGAGTGGATCGGTGGCATCACGGCGGCGGCCGACGGCGCCGGGCTGGCGCTGCGCGGGCAGGTGGTGCTCTCGTCCTCGGGGGCGCGCGTGGTGCGGCCGGATCAGGCCGGATCGTGACCGGGCGCCGCGGCGGTCACCCGGCTCAGTTGCGCGGCGAGGGCGACGGCGTCGTGCGGCGCGTGACGGCGGGCGTCGTTGTCGAAGTAGACGTACACGTCGCGCGGGCGGCCGTCGGGCGTGCCGGATCCGTCGGCCCACGCGCGGATCCGCCCGGACCACTCGTCGAGCTCGGCGGGGGAGTAGCCGCTCGCGTAGAGGTCGTGCGCGCCGTGCAGCCGCACGTAGGCGAAGTCGGCCGTCACCTCGCCGAAGCGCGGCCACCGCCCGGCGGTGTCGGCCACGGTGAGGGCCACGCGGTACCGGCGCAGCAGCTCGGGCATGGCCGGGTTCTCGAAGCTGGCCGCGCGCGGCTCGAGCGCGTGCCGCAGCGGCACGTCGGCCTCGACCTGCAGCCACGCCCGGCCCTCGAGCCGCGCGTCGTGCCGCCGGGCGAGCGCGAGGGCCTCGCCCGTGGTGCGCGGCAGCGCGGCGAGGAAGGCGTCGAGGCCGTCGGCGTCGAACTCCTGCCGCTCGGGCAGCTGCCACAGGAACGGGCCGAGCTTGCCGCCGAGCGCGAGCACGCCCGAGGCGAAGAAGTTCGCCATCGCCGTGCCCGCGTCGCGCAGCCGCAGCATGTGCGTGATGTACCGCGAGCCCTTCACGGCGAACACGAAGTCGTCGGGCACGGCGTCGCGCCAGCGCGCGTAGCTCTCGGGCCGCTGCAGGGAGTAGAACGAGCCGTTCAGCTCGAGCGTGTCCATCCGCTCGCCGACGTCTGCCAGCTCGAGCCGCTGCGGCAGGCCGCGGGGGTAGAAGTCGCCGCGCCACCCGGCGTAGCGCCAGCCGGAGATCCCGACCCGGATCCGCCCCTCGGCCCCCGCGCTCGATCCGTTCTCTCCCTCCGCCATGACGGCAGGCAACCACCGGTCCGGCCGGCGGACAAGCCTCTTGCGCCCGCCGGATGAGGGCCGGGGCGGCGATGTGGCACCATCGGAACGCTCGGAAGGAACGACGCCCCGGTGACGTTCTGATTCATCCCGGGACATCCCGCACCGAACGCGAACGCCAAGGGAAGGAGCCACCAGACACAATGACCTCTGCCCCCACCGTTGCCGAGTCGCAGCCGCCGCTGCAGCCCCTGCTCGACGACGCCGTCATCGCGCTGCGCGCGCCCACCCAGGTGTGGTCGGGGCGCGACGGCGACCTCGGCGCCGCGGCGATCGACGGCATCTTCCACGGCGACGTGCGGCACGTGCGCGAGATCGCCACGACGTGCGCCGACTCGCGCATCGAGTGGATCTCGCTGTCGACGCACGGGCCCTCGCGCGTCGTCTTCGCGGGGCTGCTGCGCGGACTGGACGAGGAGTGGGTCGCCGATCCGAAGGTGCGGATCGTGCGAGACCGCACCGTGGACGGCCGGCGGGTGAGCGAGTCGTGGGTGCTGCGCAACGGGCGCAGCGTGCCGGTGGGAACGACCCTGTCGATCCGGTTCGTGCCGGAGTTCGCGTCGCTGCACGCCGTGAAGGCGGGCGGATCGGTGCCCGGAGCGTTCGAGACCACGATCCGGGACGGCGAGGCGGAGGTGGTCGCGGGTGCGCAGAGCTTCGTGCTGTCGGCGCCGGGCGCCGAGCTGCGCGAGGACGGCGGCGCGATCGTCGCGACGTGGCGCCTCGAGGCGACCGCGCGGGGCGAGGCCCGGGCGTCGTGGCGGCTCGAGCTGCACGACGACACGCTCGTGGTGGAGCCGGCGCGCCGGCCGGCGCCCTGGGACGCGCGCGAGGTGATCGGCGAGGTGACCCAGCGCCACCCGCGCCTGGCGCGCTGGCTCGAGACGGCCCTGGGCGACCTCGATGCACTGCGCCTGGCGCTGCCGGGCAACCCGGAGGACGAGTTCTATGCCGCCGGGGCGCCGTGGTTCTTCACGTTGTTCGGCCGCGACTCCATCTGGGCCGCGCGGTTGATGCTGCCGCTCGATGCGGCGATCGCCGCCTCGACGCTGCGGGTGCTCGCGCGCCTGCAGGGCGACGCGGACGACGCGGCGACGGCCCAGGAGCCGGGCAAGATCCTGCACGAGCTGCGCTCGTCGACACTCGAGATCCCGGGCGAGAACGTGTCGTTGCCGCCGCTGTACTACGGCAGCGTCGACTCCACGCCGCTGTGGGTGTGCCTGCTGCACGACGCGTGGCGGGCAGGCATGCCCGAGGACGAGGTGCGCCCGCTCATCCCGGCGCTGCGCCGCGCGCTGGCGTGGCTCATCGAGTACGGCGACAGCGACGGGGACGGCTTCATCGACTACATCGACCGCACGGGCAAGGGCCTGGCGAACCAGGGCTGGAAGGACTCGGGCGACTCGATCCAGTGGCGCGACGGGCGCCTGGCCGAGGGGCCGATCGCGCTGTGCGAGGTGCAGGCCTACGCGTACGAGGCCGCGCTCGCCGGGGCCGAGCTGCTCGAGCGCTTCGGCGAGGGCGACGAGCCGCACGGCCCGGCGCAGCTGCGCGCGTGGGCGGCGGATCTGCGCCGGCGGTTCGCGGAGTCGTTCTGGGTGGAGACGCCGGAGGGCCGCTACCCGGCGGTGGCGCTGGATCGCGACAAGCGCCCGGTCGACACGCTCACGAGCAACGTCGGCCACCTCATCGGCACGGGGATCCTGGAGCGCGACGAGGAGCGCCACGTCGCCGAGCTGCTGCTGGGGGAGTCGATGGCCTCGGGCTTCGGCATCCGCACGATGTCGACGGGAGCGGCGGGCTACTGGCCGCTGTCGTACCACGGCGGAAGCGTGTGGACCCACGACACCGCGATCGCGGTGCACGGCATGGTGCGCGCCGGCCTCGTGGACGAGGCGAACCGGGTGGTCGACGGCATGCTCGACGCGGCGGAGGGCTTCGTCTACCGCGTGCCCGAGCTGCACAGCGGCGACCCCCGCTCCGAGACCGACGTGCCCACGCCCTACCCGGCCGCGTGCCGCCCGCAGGCCTGGTCGGCCGCGGCGGCGGTGACGGCGCTCACGGCGGTGCGGGCGCGGTAGGGCTCGGGCTCAGGCGGGGCGCTTCGGCACGGGGCCGCAGCGCTCACCTCGGATCGACGGTGTGACGCGCCTCCCGAATCATCGGAGCAAGAGCAATCCGCCACCGCGGGAGTGCGTCGGCGAGCGTGCGCCACGCGACCGTTCGCTTGATCCTGTCGTACTCGTGGATGAGGAGATTGCGGTTGTCCGACGCATCGCGCCACGCGATACCGGGCGGCGCGGTCACACCGCGTTCCTGGAGCCGCCTCGCCGCCTCTCCGAGCTTCATCATGAGCGCGTCTCCCGCCTCCTGCAGGAGAGGGTCGCTCAGGTATGCGAGCTCGCCGTGCTCCACGATCTGCGCGGCGAGCCGAAGCCACTCGTCGATATGGAGGAGGTCCTTCGCGGTCCTGAGATCCATCACAGGCGGACCGCTTCTCGGATGATGTCCGCATCGTCGCGCTCGTCGAGCGCGCCCCACAGGACGAGATCGACTGGTCGGGCCAGGATCTCTTCGAAGCGCCGTCGTAGCCGAGCGACATCGAACAGGGTCGCGCCGTCGGGTTCTGTGACGAGGAGATCCACGTCGGAAGTCGAATCGGCGTCGCCGCGTGCGGTCGATCCGAACACCGCAAGGTCGTGGAAACCGTGCTCCGCGGCCGCCTGCTTGAGGAGCGGCGCCGCGGCATCCACGACGATGTCGGTCGCGATCATGTCGATCGGGCCGAGGGCGCGCAGCTGCTGGCTCACAGCCGGCTGTGTGATGCCGAGAACCCGCGATGCGGCACTCTGCGAGCCGCACTGGGTCACGAGTTCCCGCAGCGCCATACCGCGCCGCACCCGTGCGACGGTCTCGTCGCGCTGGGCTGCGCGGAGAAGTTCGACGGCATCCATAAGGACAGCTTATATAGCCAGGGGGACACCGGCTGCTCCTTGCCCCGTGGCGCAGGCTCAGGCGGGTGCGATCACGTGCACGCCGCTGTGGCGGGCCGCCTCGGCGAGCCGGTCGTCGTAGGTGACGATCGCGTCAAGTTCGTCGCCCAGCGACAGCGCGGCGGCGAGATGGATCGCGTCGAGGCTGCGCAGTGCGACGGGTTCGACGCGGCCGGCAGCCTCGAGCACGTCGGGCGTCAGCGCGAGCAGGGTGATGCTGTCGAGCACGTCGCGGGCGCGCTCCGCCTGGTCGGGGTGCGCGCGGCGCACGGCCCGGAGCAGCTCGGTGCGCGCGAGGTCGGAGCTGACGGCGTGCGCGGCATGCTCGCGGGCCCAGGCCATGAGGGCGTCGGTCTCGGCCTCGCGGACGACGAGCTTGGCCAGGGCGGACGTGTCGAGGTAATGCACCACGGCGCCTCAGTACCGCTCGTCGTCGCGCATCTGCCGCAGGGTCGACGCGAGCTCGCCCTCGACGCTCGGCGCGTCGAGGGCGGCGAGCGAGTGCTTGGGCGCGCGCGCCCGCCCGGTCGCGACGAGCTGCGCGACGCGGCCCTCGCTCAGTGGGGCGAGCTGCGCGACGGCGCGGCGCCGGTCGGTGATCGTCACGGTCTCACCCGCCGCCACGCGTGCGACGACCGCCGACGCGTTCTGCTTCAGCTCGCGGATGCCGATGTGATCCATGTGCTTCATTGTAGAACATGGCGTCAGAACCAACCGGGGAACCGCGTGCGGGTGATCGCGACGTGCGCGAGCCGCCGCATCTCGAGTGTGATGCGGCCGAAGGCGCCCGGCGCGCTCAGCAGCGCGAGGGCGTCGAGGACATCCGGGAGCGCGATCTCCGCGGGGCTCGCGCTGAGCATCGGGTCGACATCGCTCATGCCATCGGTCGCGATGGTGCGCGCGGTCTCGAGCTGTGTTGCCAAGTCAGCGGGAAGGCGAGCGAGGTGATCGCCCACGCCGTCAGCGATGGCGAGCAGCGCGAGCGTCGACGCGGGAGAGAACGACGCCGCCCAGCCGTGCCGGCCGCGATGGCGGTGAGTGAGCACCTCGAGAGCGACATCGGCCATCGCGCGTGCGTCTGCGAGGCGGCCCTTCCTCGTCGGCACGATCCGGCCGCGCAGGCGCCGCAGGAGTCGCAGGTCCCACGACGCGCGCACGAGATCCTCGCCCGGCGGCCGGCCGTGTCTCCCGGGAGCGTCCGGCGGCCACCCCAGCTCGCTCGCGACCCGTTCGCCGATCTCGGCGAGTGCGCCCGGGGCGTCCTCCTGCTCGATGCCGTCGCCGATGGCGCCGACGAACGTGGCGAGCCCCGTCGTCAGCGCCATGAGCTCCTCCGAGCGGAGCGGATCGGCCTTGAGCAGGCCGCGCTGGTCGATCCGGGTGAGAAGGCTCAGCCTCTCGAAGGCTGGCAGACGCGAGAGCAACGAGACGAGCGGGGAGGCGGGTGCACCGTAGTCCCAGAGCTCCGGCGTGCGAGGTACGAAGCCGAAGACGTCGTCGAGCTCGTGCTGAAGGTGCAGCGGATCGACCATCGTCGCGTCGCGCCACCAGGCGACGCGCGGAGCGCGCGCGGGAGGGGCGGCCTGGCGCAGCGCGACGAGCGGCTCACCCACGAGCGCTTCGCGCCCGTCGGACACCGCGACCCAGTGCTGCCGGCTCGCCCCGATCGGCGTGTGCGCCGTGGCCCGCATCCCGCCCCACACCGCCCCCAGATCGCCGATCCGCCGGCGCTCGTCCTCGAGCTCGCGCCATTCCTCGTCGTCACCCGCGGCGATGGTGAGGGCGAGTCCCAGCGATCGCAGTGGCGCGTCCTTCAGCATCTCGAACGACCAGAGCGGCTCGCTTCGGTCGCTGATGTGACCGACATCGACGCGAACGAAGCGGGGCGAGGGCGCGGCGAACATGACGTCACCGTACGGAACAGGAGTCCGCTCCGGCGGTGCTCTGATTGCGGATGTGGAGAGTGCGTGGCGAAGCCCTGGCTGTGCGCGGATGCGCGATATCGCGTCGGCGGCGACGGCACCGACCGCGGTGCGGTTCATAGCGGGATGGGCGCGGGCGGGCCCGGCGATGGTCAGGGCCCGCCCGTGCCCTCGTTCAGCCCAGGTGCACCCCGTCGGGCCGGATCGCGATCATATCGACCGGGCGCTGCGTGATCTGGCGGATCGGCTGCCAGTAGTTGTTTGATCCAGAGCGGCGTCTCGTCGTCGACCTCGTCGAGGATCTCCATCAACTCGGCCTTCGTGAGGAACAGATGGCCCTCGGGCAGCGTGTTCTTCAGCGGCCAGGTGTTCTCTGCCATGCGTGCTTCCTTCCGGTACAACTCCCGCCCGGTGGGCAGGGTTGGTGCGGAGGAAGCGGGGTCACGCGGCGAGTGTATCGGCGGGTGCGGACATCCTCGCGGCCGGTACCGCTTGCGCTCAGCCTCTGAGCCGGCGCTTGCCCGATCGCGTGGACCACAGCGCCCACGCGACGAGCACGGGCTGGAAGAACAGTCGCGCGAACCGCTTCTCCTCGGTGTCGAGCCCGAACCCGTCGCGCTCGTGCACCCACTGCGCGATGTTCCCGGGGAAGATCGCGGCGAAGAACGCGGCGGCGACCCACCCGACCAGCCGCCGCCGCTTGCGCGCGAACACCAGCAGCATTCCGAGCAGGATCTCCTTGACGCCCGAGATCACGACGGTGGTGTCGGGATCGAGCGGCACGAACTCGGGCACCTGCGCCCGGAACTCCTTCCGCGCCACGGTGAGGTGCGACACCCCGGCCCCGACGAGGGCGGTGCCGAGCAGGACGCGGGCGATGCGGCGCGGGACGGTCATGGGAGTGAGGGTACGGGGGAGTGCGTGGGACGGAAAAGAGCCCTCCTCGTTATCAGGCTCATCGCAATCGAGGGTGTAGGAGTGGTCTGAAGCCGCCGGCTTCGAGCAGTGACCGTGTGATGTAGTGAGTCAGGTTGCGGAAGCCCAGGGCCGAGCCGCGGAGGTGTTCGAGGCGCCCGTTGATCGCTTCGGTGGGTCCGTTCGAGGTGCCGGGGCGTTCGAAGAACGCGAGCACGTCGGCGGCGCGCTGCTTCAACGTCCGCCCGAGTCGGCGGATCTCGGTGAGAGCGGCGGGGACGCCGCTGCTGACGGCGTCGATCACTGCGCGCATCATCTCCTTGGCCTTGTTCTTGTCGGGTTCGCGGTAGGCCGCGACGATGCGCTGGTAGATGCCCCAGGTCGCTTCGACCTCGATGTGCTCCTCGACGGCGAATACCGCGTCGAGCCGCGCGGTCTGCTTCTCGGTGAGGAAGCTCGCGCCGGTGTGAAGGATGCGGCGGACACCGTAGAGCGGGTCGCCGGCGTGACCGCGGTGCCCGAGGGTGTCCTGCTGGACGCGCTGCCGGGTCCGGTCCAGGGCGTCGCCGGCGAGGCGGACGACGTGGAACGGGTCCATCACCGGGACCGCGTCGGGGAGCTCTTCGGCCGCGGCGGTCTTGAACCCGGAGAACCCGTCCATCGCGACCACCTCGATCGCCTTCGACCAGTCCTTGGGTCGGGCGGCGAGCCACTGCTTGAACACCTGCTTCGAGCGGCCCTCGACCATGTCCAGCAGCCGTGCCGGGCCCGTCTTGTTCCTCGCGGGGGTGAGGTCGATGATCACCGTCACGTACTTGTCGCCGAGGCGGGTGTGTCGCCAGACGTGCTCGTCGACGCCGATCGTGGTGACCCCGTCGAACCTCGCCGGGTCGTCGATGAGCCGCCGCTTGCCCTCGGCGAGGATCGCGGTGTTCGCGGTGTGCCAGGACACCCCGAGGCCTGCTGCGGCTCGGGTGACGGTGAGGTGGTCGACCACGATCGCGGTGAGTGCCCACGCGATCCCGCCGCGGGAGATCTTCGCCCGCGGCGCCGCCGCCTTCGACGTGTCCTGCCGCCAGGTCCGGCGGCAGTGCGTGCACCGGTAGCGGCGCACCCGGACCAGCAGCGTCGTCGGCCGATGCCCGAACGGCTCGTGCGCGAGCGGCCGGGTCACCGTGTCACGCGGCACGCCCTCAGCGCCGCACTTCCGACACCACGGGTCGTCGTCGACGACGCGGCACTCAAGTACTGCCCGGTCGGGCTCGAGCAGCTGCCCGACGGCTTGAAGGCCGAGCTCGTCGAGGCGGCAGAACGTGGTGAGGTCAGGGGTCGCGAACGTAGGGTGGTGCAAGTCGAGGTCTTCCGGCGGTCGGTGAGTGTGAGAACTTCCATCCTGGAAGACCTCGACGTCTATCCGCGAACCAGCCGGCGGTCCCGGGCTACACCCTCAACTGCGAAGAGCCCATTTACAGCGACGAGGGCCGAATCGGATTTCGTGGCTCAAAGCTGCCGTTACATCCTTCAATCGAGGAAGTTCGGGATCGGTTTCATTTTTGTGTCACAACGCACGGCAGTGATCAGCAAATCAGCATTGTCGCAGTGCGAGAGTTACATCATATTCCGTTCGCTGGATGACACGAGCCTTCAGTACATTGAGGGGGTGGTCGGTTCTGAGTTTCGCGGCGTCGCCTCGGGCCTGAACCGTTACCAAGCAATTTGTGTTGGACCGGCCTTCAATACGACTGTTCCTGTCGTTGTAGACCTCGACCCGTGACGGGGATCAGGCGCGGTGCCGTAATGAGGAAGAATTCTAGGGTGCGACGCCAGCTGACCCGCGGTGAAGATCGCCCCACCCTGGGTGCAAGCTTGTCTAGTTGTTTCGACCGAGTGCACTCAGTGCGTCCCGTGCGGCGCAAAGCATCACGGGGTGTGGGGAGGCGCCCCGGGAATACCCACCCACGAGCCCACGTTCCCTCTGGTAACCTGAAGTGTCACGCGTGTGCGTGGGGTCTGGCGTGCTCGCCGGGCAGGCCCACCGCGTGACGTATGACAACCAACCAGACCGCTTCGGTTCATCCGCGGTCCCGCACGTCCGTGAGGGATCCCGATCCGAGGCCCGACTCCAACCCCATAAGGCAAACCAACTACATGACTAACGCAACGACCGCCCCGGCCACCAAGCAGGTCGCGATCAACGACATCGGCTCTGCTGAGGACTTCCTGGCCGCGGTCGAGAAGACTCTCAAGTCCTTCAACGACGGCGACATCATCGAGGGCACGATCGTCAAGATCGACCGCGACGAGGTTCTGCTCGACGTGAGCTTCAAGACCGAGGGCGTCATCCCCTCGCGTGAGCTCTCCATCAAGCACGACGTCGACCCCAACGAGGTCGTCAGCGTCGGCGACGTCGTCGAGGCGCTTGTTCTCCAGAAGGAGGACAAGGAAGGCCGTCTGATCCTGTCGAAGAAGCGCGCGCAGTACGAGCGCGCCTGGGGCGACGTGGAGAAGATCAAGGAGAACGACGGCGTCGTCACCGGCACCGTCATCGAGGTCGTCAAGGGCGGCCTCATCGTCGACATCGGCCTGCGCGGCTTCCTGCCGGCCTCGCTCATCGAGCTGCGCCGCGTCCGCGACCTCACGCCGTACCTCGGCCAGGAGATCGAGGCGAAGATCCTCGAGCTCGACAAGAACCGCAACAACGTCGTGCTCTCGCGCCGCGCCCTCCTCGAGGAGACGCAGTCGGCCACGCGCACGCAGTTCCTGAACAACCTGCACAAGGGCCAGGTCCGCAAGGGCGTCGTCTCGTCGATCGTCAACTTCGGTGCGTTCGTCGACCTCGGCGGCGTGGACGGCCTCGTGCACGTCTCGGAGCTGTCGTGGAAGCACATCGAGCACGCCAGCGAGGTCGTCGAGGTGGGCCAGGAGGTCACCGTCGAGATCCTCGAGGTCGACCTCGACCGCGAGCGCGTCTCGCTGTCGCTCAAGGCGACGCAGGAGGACCCGTGGCAGGTCTTCGCCCGCACCCACGCGATCGGCCAGATCACGCCGGGCAAGGTCACCAAGCTCGTTCCGTTCGGTGCGTTCGTCCGCGTCGCCGACGGCATCGAGGGCCTCGTGCACATCTCGGAGCTGTCGAACAAGCACGTCGAGCTCGCTGAGCAGGTCGTCTCGGTCGGCGAGGAGGTCTTCGTTCGCGTCATCGACATCGACCTCGACCGCCGCCGCATCTCGCTCTCGCTCAAGCAGGCCAACGAGATGGTCGACCCCAACGGCACCGAGTTCGACCCGGCGCTGTACGGCATGACCACCGAGTACGACGAGAACGGCGAGTACAAGTACCCCGAGGGCTTCGACCCCGAGACCAACCAGTGGCTGGAGGGCTTCGACGAGGCCCGCCAGAAGTGGGAGGACGAGTACGCCGCCGCGCAGGCTCGCTGGGAGCAGCACAAGGCGCTCGTCGCCAAGGCGCTCGAGGCCGAGGCCGCCGCGGGCGACGACTTCGGTGGCGCCGCCGCCGCGGGCCAGAGCTTCAGCTCTGAGTCGGCCGGTGCCGGCACGCTCGCCGACGACGAGGCCCTCGCCGCTCTGCGCGAGAAGCTCGCCGGCGCGTAAGCAGCCGCTCAAGTTCAAGAGGCCGGATCCCTTCGGGGGTCCGGCCTTTTGGCGTATCCGGGCGGATTGTGGCGGGGTGCGGATCCGCGGGGTGCGGATCCGGGGATCGCGGGGTGCGGATCCGGGTGCGGATCGGGCGGCGCGGCGGAGGGCGGATCGCGTGGCGGATCGGCTGGCCGGATCGCGGGGCGGATGTGGCGATCAAGCCCACCGCGTTTTCGCCCTGTGGAAAGCGCTGGTGACTTATCCCCACCTCGTACTTTTCTTCGATGGTTGTCGGGGGTGGCTGGGAGAATTGAGGCATGGAACGAGACACGGTCTTCTGGGAGCCCACGGCGGCGGAGCGCGCCGAGACGGGCCGGATCGTGTCGCGCCTGGGGCAGGTGCGGGCGGAGCGGGCGCGGTTGGAGGCCGAGGAGGCGCGCCTGCTCGGCCGGGCGTTGGATATCGCGGTCGGGCAGGTGGAGCGGGCGGGTGCCCCGCCGGAATGGGACATGCCGGTGCGGTCGATGGCGGCGGAGGTCGCCGCGGCGCTGCGGGAGGGACCGCGCACGGTGGAGAACCGCATGGTCGACTCGGGCCTGCTGGTCCGGGACTTCCCGGCGACGCTGGCGCAGGTGGAGGAGGGCCGCCTGCCCGGCCGTCACGCCGCGGTGATCGTGGCCGAGGGCACACGGATCGGGGATCCCGCGGATCGGCGGGAGTACGAGGCCCGGGCGCTGGGGGTGGCGGAGGAGGCGACGGTGGCGGGCCTCAAGCCGATGTGCCGGGCGATCGCCGACGCGTTCCTGGAGGAGTCCCTCGCGCAACGCCACGAGGCGGCCCGGGCCCGCCGGGGTGTGCGGGTGACGGCGCTGGAGGACGGGATGGCCGAGCTGCGCCTGACCGCACCGGTGCCGCTGGTGCAGGGGATCCACGACCGGCTGACCACGATGGCGCGAGCGGTGATCGCCGAGCGCGACGCCTTCGGGCGGGCTGTCGATACGGACGCCGGGGCGGGGGAGGGTGCCGGTGCGGCGTCCGGGCCCGACAAGCGCCGCATCGATGAGTTGCGCGCCGATCTGGCGTGTGACCTGCTGCTCGCCGGCGCACCGACCGGGCACGCGGTCGAGGATGGGGCTGGGCGGGACGTGCTGGGGCAGGTGCGCGGGGTGATTCACGTCACCATCCCGGCTCACGTCCTCACCGATGGCAGCATCCAGGCCGACCAGACCCACGTAGGAATCGCCGGCGCCGGCAATGCGGGGCACGAGCGGCACGGGTCGCACCGCGGCCCCCGGCGCCCCAGCGGCGTCCCGACGGCGGGCGGCGAGCCGATCGATCCGGCCACAGCCCACCGCCTCGCCGCCGAGGCCACCGCGTGGGAGCGGGTGTTCCTCGACCCCGACACCGGGGCGCTGCTCACCGTCGACCACTACACGCCCACCGCGGCGCAGCGCAGGTTCCTCCGCGCCCGCGACGAGCACTGCCGCTTCCCCGGGTGCCGGCAGACCGCCCGCCGGTGCGATGCGGACCACATCCACCCGCACTCCAGGGGCGGGCCGACCGATGTGAGCAACCTCGAGACCCTGTGCAAGCGACATCACATGCTGAAACACCACTCGCCCTGGCAGGTACGACATCTCGGCGGGGGAGAGCTCGAATGGACCAGCCCCCTCGGCCACCAGTACACCGGCAGACCCACATCCGGCGTGCGCTTCACCGAGACGGCCGTGCCCGGCGACGGTCCCGTGGACACCGACGCACCGCTACACTCGGCCCGAAAGGAGGCGCGATGACGATGCGCACGCGACGGCGCCTGCTGGGCCTCGTGGCGGCGGTGGCCCTCGCGGGCGCCCTCGCCGGCTGCGGCACCGGCGCGCCCTGGTTCGGCCAGTCGGTCACCGAGCCGACGCCTCACGACACCGCCGCCACGCCCACGCCCGAGCGCACCTTCGGCACCGGCTTCGGCACCGGCACCGCGAGCGCCGAGACATCCGAGCCCGTCGTCAACGACCTGGCCCAGGGAAGCCTCGAGCGCCAGTTCGCGGCGGGCCCGCTCACCGTCGACGTGACCTACTGGTCCGAGCTGTCGATGGATCGCTGGACCGCCGACGCGCTGAAGCCCCTCAGCTTCTCGCTCACCGCCGCCGTCACCCCCGACGACGGGCAGGGCGTGTACCTGCAGAGCGTGCGCATGAGCGTCGCTCCCGACGCCGGCGACGCTCCCGACGATCAGACGGACATCGCCAACCAGGAGCACGGCTACGTCGTGGCCACGCCCTACAGCTACTCGCAGACGTTCACGATCGGGCCCGCACCCGCGGCCGCCACGGCGATGACGGTGCAGCTGCGCTACGAGTTCCTCGTCGAGACCACCCCGACCTCGGGGGAGTTCGCCAAGCACACGGCCACCGACACGCTGACCGTCGCCCTCGCCGGCTGAACCCTCAACGTCGCGCAGGGCGCAACCTCAAGGCCACCGCAAGGCTTCGCAAGCACCTTCCGCGGCACGCCCGCGCGATGCCCGCGCGTGCTTTCATGGTGTCGTCGCTCCCGAAGGCGACCGCGCGTACCCGACGCGCAACAACCGCGTACCCGACGCGGATTACCCGAAGACGGCACCGCCGTCCGCTCCACGAGGAGTACCCGCATGCCCGCACGTCGCCGCCGCGCGCTTGCCGCGGCCGTGATCCTGAGCGCTCTTGCCGTCAGCGGCTGCAGCGCCCTGTTCCCGCCCGACCCCGGCGCAGCCGCCCAGACGCCCGATGCCGCCGCCACCCCGGCCCTCGACTCACAGTTCACCGACGAGGGCTCCGTCACCCTCGCCTCCGATGTGGCTCCCGATCTGGAGGTGCGCATCGACGCGTGGGCGGTCGATCCCAAGCGCACGCAGGAGTGGACCGAATCCGCTCCCAAGACGATCGGCCTGGCCGTGAACGTCTACGACTACCGCGTGCCCGAGAAATCCGTGCTCGAGCAGAAGCGCCGCGTGTACCTGTCGTCCATCTCGATCTCCTCCACCCTCAGCCCCGGCGGCGCCCCCGGCCCGTTCCAGCTCACGGCCGACCCGCGGGAGCTCGTGCCCGCCGACACGCAGCGCGCCGACGAGGGACTGCTCATCAACAGCTACCAGGGCGGCCTGCTCATCCCCGAGACCGTGATCGGCGCCGTGCCCGACGGGACGACGGGCCTCACCCTCGACATCACGCTGACCCTCGCCGTGGAGGGCGTGGCGGGCGACGGTGCGTACCTGCCGCAATCGGTGGTCCAGCGCCTGCCCATCGCGATCTTCGCCGGATGATGCGCCCGGGAGCCGTGATGACCGCGCAGCCCCACGCCATGTCGCCGCAGCCTCCCTCGGGGCGGATCGAGCGGACCGACACCCCGGATGAGCTGGTCGCGGTGCTCGAGGACGTGCCGGGCCACCGGTCCACGATCGGCTGCGTCATCCCCGCATACAACGAGGCGGAGTCCATCGCCGAGGTCATCGAGTCGCTGCTCCGGCAGACGCGCGTGCCCGACGTGATCCACGTCGTCGTCAACAACACCACGGATGACACCGTCGACGTCGCCGCGCAGTACGCCGGGGCGCACGAGGTCTCGACGGTGTTGGGCGACCAGTTCACCGAGGTGTTCGTCCACGACATCGGCAGCAACCCCGACAAGAAGGTCGGCGCGCTCAACTACGGCTACTCGCTCCTCGAGGGCTACGACTACCTGCTGGGCGTCGACGGCGACACCATCGCCGACGAGCGCGCGGTGGAGCACCTGGAGAACGAGGCCGTCGCCGACTCCCGCATCGGCGGGATCTCCGCCATCTACTCCATCGACGACCGCAACGTCCGCGGCGCCATCGCGAACTTCCTCATCGCCGGGCAGCGCACCCAGTTCGCCGCGTTCAACCTGCAGAACCTGCTGCGCGGGCGCAACATGGCCGTGCTCGGCGGGCAGTTCTCGATCTTCGCCACCGCCGCGCTGCGCGAGGTCATGGCCGCCAACCGGCAGTCGACGCCGTGGGTGCGCGACAGCGAGGTGGAGGACTCCCTGCTGTCTCTGCAGATCAAGAGCGCGGGCTACCTCACCAAGATCAGCCCCGTCGCCCGCGCCCGCGTGGGAGGGATGACGACCCTGCGCGCGTACGACGCGCAGCAGGTGAAGTGGACGTACGGCGCCATCGAGCTGATGTGGCCGGGTCAGCGCGGCGACACGAAGGGGCAGCCGCTGCACCCGAACCTGCGCACGCGGTGGTTCGACAACCTCAGCATGCTGACGAACCTGTTCGTGCGACTCGCGTTCCTCATCCTGCTCGCCGGATCCCTCTCGCTCAACGCGTTCGTGTTCTCACCGTGGTGGCTCATCCCGCCCGCGGTCGCGACCGCGCTGAACCTGCGCATCGCGCGCGCCATGGCCGACCGGACGCGGCGCGACTACCTGTTCGCCGCGCTGATCGTGCCGGCCGAGCTGTTCATGTGGGTGCGGCTGAGCCACTTTCTGCGCTCGTGGTCACGGTTCCTCTCGCGCACGCGGGTGGACAACTGGGCGCTGCAGGCGCGCGCCGAGCGGGGCGGCAAGAGCACCTTCTGGCTGCCGTTCGTGCTCGTCGCCGTGCTCCTGGCCGGGGTCGCGGTGATCTGGTCGATGCTCGGGGCAGCGATCCAGTCGTCCATCCTCGCCCTCGGATGGCCGATCGTCGGCGTCGTCACCGTCATCCAGACCCTGCTGATGACGTTCCAGCTGCTGCGGCGGCACCACGGGTACCGGGTCTGAATCAGTACCCCTGCGAGTGGTCCGCGGTGAGGCGATACCCCACGCCGCGCACGGTCTCGATATAGCGCGGGGCGACCGGGTTGTCGTCGAGCTTGCGGCGCAGATTCGTCATATGCGCCTCGATCGCGCGCTTGTCGGCCTCGCCGACGAGATAGCTCGTCACGTACGACTCGCCCCGCAGCACGAGCGTCAGGTCGGCCTTGCTGCGCACCCGGCGCTTCGACTCCATCAGCGTCGCGAGCAGATCGAACTCCGTGCGAGTGAGGTCCAGTTCGCTCGTTCCGACCATCGCGATGCGGCTGTCCGGATCGAGGCGGAGATCCCGGTGGACGAGGGTGTGCGGCCCCAGCGCGGACAGGCCCGCAGCCGAGGGCGCGAGCGAGTCGTTCGCGGGGTCCACGAGCGCCACCTCCGCACGCGGGGCGGGCACGTGTGCATCCGGAGCGGGGGCGGCCGGCGCGCGCCCGGCCACCGCGGCGCTCGGGGCGAGCGAGGCGGGGAACGACGGCCCCGCCGCATCCTGCCGCGGCGGCATGGCCGGTGCCGGCACGCGGGAGCGGCGCAGCAGCGCCTCGATGCGGGCGCGCAGCTCCCGCGGCCGGAACGGCTTGTTGATGTATTCGTCGGCGCCGGCGCTGAGACCGAGCACGACATCGCTCTCCTCGTCGAGGGCGGTGAGCATGAGGATGTAGGTGTCGCTGACCGCGCGGATCCGGCGCGCCGCCTCGAAGCCGTCGATCCCCGGCATGTTCACATCGAGGGTCGTCAGCAGTGGCTGGTACGTCTGCACCGCGCGGACCCCGTCGATGCCGTTGCCGACGGAGACGATCGAGAACCCGGCTGACTCGAGGATCTCCACCAGCAGATGACGGACGTCAGGATCGTCCTCGACGATGACGGCGGTCTTCACCGGTGGCTCGGGGGTCGTCATCGCGTGGGCTCCGCTCGTTCGATTGACACGTATGCTACAGCCGGCTCACGAGGCGGCACGCAGGAGACTGACAGCGCCATCCGGCCACCACTGGCCGGCGTCGGGCGCCCCGCGGCACGGGCCGTCGCTCTCGCCGGGTGGCTTGATCCACAGGTTCAGGTCGACCACGTCGTCGCCGTACTCGCCCGCGCGCGGGCCGATCCGCTGCTGAGGCGGGTTGCACCATTCGCCGTCGGCGGTCGCCGATCCGCTGCGCGACGAGTCGATGACGGCGTGCGCGCCGCCGAGCAGCGCCGAGAGCTCGTGCGCGTACGCCAGCTCGTCGGTCATCGCCCGGTAGTTCGAGACGTTGGTCGCGAAGCCGCGCACGCGATCTGTCACGCCGACCGCCTCGATCAGCGCCGCCATGCGCTCCGGGGAATGCCACCCGCTGTGCCCGCCGTCCAGGTAGATCCAGGTGCCGGGCGACTCGAGCGCGTCGACCGCGGCGCGCAGCAGCGGCGCCCGTTGCGCCAGGCCACCGCACTCCTCGGCAAGCGCGAGGCTGTCGGGCTCGAGCACGACCACCCGGGTGCCGCCGGCGGCATCCAGCGCGGCCCCGATCTCCTCGACCCACTCGGTGTACGCCGCGCCTTCCAGACCGCCGGCGGAGTGGTTGCCGCAGTCCCGCCCCGGCAGACCGTAGACGACGACGGCGAAGGCGGCCGACTCCTGCCGAGCCTGCTCCGCGAGCGCCTCGATCGTGGCGTCGACCGTGCCAGCCGGGTGTCGCTCCGGCGTCAGCCAGTACGCCGTCGGCTGGGCCGCGAGCTCCGCGGCCGCGGCGCGCTGCGCGGCGGTGAGGCCGCCGTCGTCGGCCGCGAGCGCCGCCGCCGACAGCCGCGGCGCGATGAACGACGTCGCGGGGCCGGGCGGGGAGGGCGCGCGGCCGGCGAGCAGCGCGAGGGCAGCGGCCAGCCCGATGGCGAGCACGCCCAGCAGCGCGATGAGTGCGAACGCGCGCCGAGGCGACGCGCGCCGCGGGCGCGTCACGCCCTTTCGCCTTCCCGCGGTGGGACGGGGCGCACGCGGCCGGGTTCGCGCGACGACTCGGTCGTGGGGGCGCCGTGATCGGTCACGATGCGCTCCCAGCGGTCCCCGCCCTTGTCCTGCGCGGCCGCTTGCGCCGTGGCGGCCGAGTGCAAGAGCTCGGCGAGGTCGTACCCGACCGAGGCGACGGGCGCCCAGCCGATGCTCGCCGACACGCGTACCGGCAGGGGGCTCTGCGGGTCGGGCTGGGCGATGAGCTCCAGCAGCTCCACCAGCAGCTGACGCACCGAGTCCCGCGGGCGCGGGATGAGCGCGACGACGCGGTCATCCCGCACGTCGAGATCCGCATCGGCGGGCATCGAGGCAAGCACCTGGGTGCGGAAGCGCTCGTTGACGCTCTCATACACCGTCTCGCCGAACGCCGTGCGCAGGTCGTTCGGTGAATCCAGGCGGATGTCGACCAGCGACCAGGACTCATCGCCGAACGACGCCGCCCGCTCGAGGCGGCGCCGCGCGACGTTCTCGAAGTCGGAGGCCGTCTCGGTCGCAGCCGTGCGCGGCCGCCGCGCGATGAGCACGAGGGTGACGAGCGCACACACGGCGTAGATCGCGGTTCCCGCCGAGTTGACCTTGCGGACCAGCTCGAGATCGTCCGCCGAGGCCGTGCCGCTCAGCAGTCGCGTGACACCGTCGATGAGCGTGAACAGCGCGAACGCGGGGAACAGCGCCGCCGCGAAGCCGAGAGGTAGCACCTCTTCGCGGAACCGCGGGTACAGGCGCAGCAGCTCGACGATCATGAGCACGGAGAAGACCGCGCACACGGCGAAGTCGAGACGGAAGGCCACGGAGTACGCCTCGGTCTGCACGGTCGCGAGCAGCACCGCCGGGGAGGCGATGGTGTATGCCGCGGCCCACTCCCAGTGCGAGCGCCCGCGGCCGCTCTCGTGTCGCAGACCCACCCAGATGATGGCGTTCGCGGGCAGGAACAGACCCATGCCGAGCGCGCGCAGCTGCGCCGACTCGACGAGCTCGGCGGACAGCGTGGCGTATGAGGCGAGCATCGCCAGCGCGAAGCCCAGCGACCACGTCGCCGTGGCGCGCGACGGGCGGGTGAAGAAGCCGAGCCCGAACATCACCACGCAGGCGAGCGAGACGAGGCCGACATACGAGGTGGAGCTCACGGCTTCTCCCTGTTTGCGCGGGGCAGGCGGATCGTGACGGCGGTGCCGTGATCGAGTCTGCTGCGGATATCGATGCTTCCGCCGTGATCGGCGACGATGGCTCGCGAGATGCCCATGCCCAGCCCCGTGCCAGGCAGGCCACGCTCGCGTGCCGAGGCGGCCCGGAAGTGCTCGTCGAACACCTGCGGCAGGTCCGTCTCGGAGATGCCGATGCCCGTGTCGGCGACGCGGATGGTCACCGCGTCATCCGCGGCGCCGACCTCGATCGCCACGCGTCCGCCGCGGGGCGTGTACTTGATGGCGTTGCCGACGATGTTGTCGACCACCTGGCGCAGCCGGAACGCGTCGCCCATCACCGCCGGTTCTCCCTCCGCGCGCAGGTCGATGGTCACGCCCGACGCGAACGCGGCCGGGGTGAAGGCGTCGACCGATGCCTCCACGATCCGCGAGACCTCGACGAGGGTATCGGCCTCGGGGAACCGGACACCCGGATCCTGCAGGATGCGCCCGACAAGCTGCTCCATGCGCTCAGCGGCGCCGCGCACGACGCGCAGCTGACGACGCGCCGCGGCGGGCAGGTCGGTTCGCTCGAGCACGAGCTCGGCGTGGCCGAGCACGGCCGTGAGCGGGCTGCGCAGCTCGTGGGACATGACGCGCACGAGCGATTGCCGTTCGCGATCCGCCTCCGCCACGGCGGTGACGTCGTCGGCCACGACGACCGTGACATCCGGGCGCTGGTGCGCCGTCACCTCGAGCTGCCGCCAGCGTCCGTCGGCGTCGAACAACCACACGCGCTCGCGCTCGAGCGGCTCTCCGCGCGCCGCGCGGGTGAGAACCGCCGCCTCCGGCGGCACCGGCTCGCCCCGCCGGGACCGGTACTCGACCGATCGGGCCGGGTAGTGGGGCGTGAGGCTCTCGATGCCGAACATCCGGCGGAAGGCGAGGTTCGCCGAGCGGATCACGCCGTCGGAGCCGAGCTGCGCGATGCCGCTCTGCAGGCTGTCGAACACCTGGTCGCGGCGGCGCTCCTCCTGTGCGGCACGCGCCAGCGCCTCCTCGAGCTGCAGCGACTGGCGCTGCAGCAGTCGGTTCGTCGCCCGCGTGCGACCCGTGCCGATGAGGATCGTGGTGCCGGTGAACACGAGCGCGATGAGGACGACGAACAGGCGCAGCGCGTCCTCGCCCGTGTACGCGCTGGGCAGGCCGGGAAGGAGGACGACGAGCGCGACGGTGCAGATGGCGCAGACGAGCCACGGAGCCGAGTAGTACGTGGCGGTCCACGCGATCGGGATGGCCCACAGGAAGCCGAAGCCGATCTCGCCCGAGGCCCCGAGCACGCCGATCCCCACGATGTCGATCAGGGGAAGCGCGAAGGGCGCCCACCGGGGCATGCGATGCCACGGCAGCACGACCGCGACGAGCGTAGCCGCGATGAGGATCACCAGGCTCGCGACGAACATCGGCTCGGCGAAGGAATCGGGCTTCAGCAGCGCGACGACGGCGGCGGTGGCGACGATCGCGAAGGCGAGCACGAGCTGCCAGCGCCAGATCGCCCGCCGGCGCGGGTCGATCTCCCAGGGCGCGGCGACGGGAGCCACGCCGCGCGCGTTGCCCTCCGCCATGCAGGGATCTTACCGACGGGCCCCCGAAGGAGAGCCGGAGAGCGTCATGTTTCCGCGCGTTACGCGTGATTCGGATGCAGCAAGGGTGCGCCGACACGATGGACCCATGACAGCCATCGTCGAGGGCGCACCCGTCGCCGCCACCCGCGTGCAGGAGCGCGCCGCCGGCGCCGTCCGGCTTGACGGGGTCTCGCGGGCCTTCGCGACGAAGGCCGGCACCCGGGCGGTGCTCGACGGGATCGACCTCGACATCCGCGCCGGCGAGATCGTCGCCGTCGTCGGGCCCTCGGGCTGCGGCAAGTCCACTCTGCTGCGCCTGGTCGGCGGGCTGGATCGGCCCACGGGCGGGCGGATCGCCATCGACGGCGCCGAGGTGAGCGCCACCGACGAGCGAACGGCCGTCGCCTTCCAGGAGCCCCGGCTGCTGCCGTGGCGCACCATCGCGCAGAACGTCGCGCTCGGGCTGCCCCGCGGCCGCCACCGCGGCGGGGTGGGAGCGAAGCGGGTCGCCGAGCTGCTGCGCCTCGTCGGCCTCGAGCACGCCGCCGACCAGCGACCCAGCGAGGTCTCCGGCGGCATGGCGCAGCGCGCCTCGCTCGCCCGCGCCCTCGCCCGCAACCCGGGCGTGCTGCTGCTCGACGAGCCCTTCGGCGCCCTCGACGCCCTCACACGCCTGCGCATGCACGACCTGCTGCTCGACATCCACGCCGCCCAGCCCACGACGATCCTGCTCGTCACGCACGACGTCGAGGAGGCGCTCTACCTCGCCGACCGCGTCCTGCTGCTCCGCTCGCTCCACGACACCGGCAGCGACACCGGCACGGGCGCCGGCACCGCCACCGAGCCCGCCGCCCCGCGCCCCACCGCGAAGGCCGTCGCCCTCGGGTCCTACGCCGGCATCGGCGCCATCAACGCCGCCGCCACCGCGAGCGTGCGCGGATCCACCCTCGCCGACACACGCCGGGCCGGATCCATCGCCCGCGTCGTCACGGTGCCCGGCCGCCGCCCGCGCGAGCGCGACGCGCGAGCGGCGCCGCGGAGCGGCGCCCGAGCGCGCTCATGGACCGCTGCGTGAAGATCGAGCACGCGCGCTTCCACGGCGGCCTGCACCTGGCCGGCTTCGACACGGGCGTCATCAGCTCGAGGCGGCAGGTGATCTCCCGATAGGACGGACGAAGGCGGGGCCAGCGCCCTACATGGTGCCCTCGAACACCCCCATCACGTTGCCGTCCGGATCGGCGAACAGGCCCCACCACATGGTCTCGCCGATGGGCGAGCGCTCCACGAGCACCGTGCCGCCCTGCTCGGCGGCCGTCGCCAGCGCGTCGGCGACCGAGTCGACCTCGACGACCGAGCGCGGCTGCGTGAAGTCGTCCTTGCGCGGCGTGAGCGCCCCGCCGCTGATCTGGTTCGGCGCGTGCCACATCGGGTACTCCTCGTAGCCGGGAGGCGCCTCGATCTGCCAGCCGAACAGCGCGGTGTAGAACGACCGCGCGCGCTCGAAGTCGGTGACCGGGATCTCGAGGTGGGTGATGTCTCCGTGCGCCATGGCCATCTCCTCGTCGGGTCTGCTCGTGCTCGGAAGGGCTCGTGGCGCTCACGGTATGCCCGGCCGCCGACACCGGCAAGGGGGTCGCGCGGGGATGCCAGACTGGGGGCATGCCTCTCGTCGCGCTCACCGGAGGGATCGCCTCCGGCAAGTCCACGATCGCCCGCCGGCTCGCCGAGCGCGGCGCCGTCGTGATCGACGCCGACGCGCTCGTCCGCGAGCTGCAGCGGCCCGGTACCGAGGTGACGCGGGCGATCGGCGACGCGTTCCCGGGCGTCGTCCGCGACGACGGATCGCTGGATCGCGCCGCGCTCGGATCCGTCGTCTTCGGCGACGCGGATGCCCTCGCCCGGCTCAACGCGATCGTGCATCCCGCCGTGCGGGCCGAGTCGCAGCGGCGCTTCGCCGACGCGTTCGCGGCCGATCCGCGCGCGGTCGTCGTGTACGACGTGCCGTTGCTGGCCGAGGCGCGCGGCACGGGCGAGTGGGACCTCGTCGTCGTGGCGCACGCGCCGGCGGGCGTGCGTGAGGAGCGGCTCGCCACCGAGCGCGGCATGACGCGGGCGGACGCGCGGGCGCGCATCGCGAACCAGGCCAACGACGCCGAGCGCCTCGCGCTGGCCGACGTCGTGATCGACACCTCCGGCACCCTCGACGAGACCCTCCGCCAGGCCGACGAACTCTGGGAGCGGCTACGGACGCGATGACCTCCCGCGCCTTCAGCCACAGATCGCGCCGTCCCGCACAGTGTCAGCCCGAAAGCGTGTGCGAGATCGCGAGATCTGTTGAGTTACGCTCGCGCCGCCGGCGGCTGAAGCCCCCGCAACTCCGGTGACCGAGCCCGATGTCGGAGGCCCCGCCTAGGCTGGAAGCATGGAGACCACGCGCAGCGTGCGGCCGTTCGAGGTCGTCAGCGAGTACGAGCCCTCCGGCGATCAGCCCAAGGCCATCGCCGAGCTCGCCGCGCGCATCAACGCCGGCGAGACCGACGTCGTGCTGCTCGGCGCTACCGGTACGGGAAAGTCGGCCACCACGGCGTGGCTCATCGAGCAGGTGCAGAGGCCCACGCTCGTGCTCGCGCACAACAAGACGCTCGCGGCGCAGCTCGCGAACGAGTTCCGCGAGCTCATGCCGCACAACGCCGTCGAGTACTTCGTCTCGTACTACGACTACTACCAGCCCGAGGCCTACGTGCCGCAGACGGACACCTTCATCGAGAAGGACTCGTCCATCAACGCCGAGGTCGAGCGGCTGCGCCACTCCACGACCAACTCGCTGCTGAGCCGGCGCGACGTCGTCGTGGTCAGCACCGTCTCGTGCATCTACGGCCTCGGCTCGCCCGAGGAGTACCTGCGGGCCCTGGTCGCGCTGCAGGTGGGGGAGCGGTACGACCGCGACGCGATCATCCGCCAGTTCATCGCGATGCAGTACAACCGCAACGACGTCGACTTCTCGCGCGGCAACTTCCGGGTGCGCGGCGACACGATCGAGATCATCCCCGTGTACGAGGAGTTCGCGATCCGGATCGAGATGTTCGGCGACGAGATCGAGGCGCTCTACAAGCTGCACCCCCTCACGGGCGACGTGATCGAGCGGCTCGACGCCGTGGCGATCTTCCCCGCCACGCACTACGCCGCCGGCACCGACACCGTGCAGCGCGCGATCAAGACGATCGAGGAGGAGCTGAAGCAGCGCCTCGACGAGCTGAATCGCCAGGGCAAGCTGCTCGAGGCACAGCGCCTGCAGATGCGCACGTCGTTCGACCTCGAGATGCTGCAGCAGCTGGGCTTCTGCTCGGGCATCGAGAACTACTCGCGCCACCTCGACGGCCGCCAGGCGGGCGAGCCGCCGCACACGCTGCTCGACTTCTTCCCCGACGACTTCCTCATGGTCATCGACGAGTCGCACGTGACGGTCCCGCAGATCGGCGCGATGTACGAGGGCGACGCGTCGCGCAAGCGCACGCTCGTCGAGCACGGCTTCCGCCTGCCCAGCGCGATGGACAACCGGCCGCTGCGCTGGGACGAGTTCAAGGAGCGCATCGGCCAGACGGTGTACCTCTCGGCCACGCCCGGCAAGTACGAGATGGGCATCGCCGACGGCGTCGTCGAGCAGATCATCCGTCCCACGGGCCTCGTCGATCCGGAGATCGTCGTCAAGCCCTCGAAGGGGCAGATCGACGACCTGCTCGAGGAGATCCGGCTGCGCGTCGATCGCGACGAGCGCGTGCTCGTCACCACGCTCACGAAGAAGATGGCCGAGGAGCTCACCGACTTCCTCGGCGAGCACGGTGTGCGCGTGCGCTACCTGCACTCCGACGTCGACACCCTGCGCCGCGTCGAGCTGCTCACCGAGCTGCGCCAGGGCCTGTACGACGTGCTCGTCGGCATCAACCTGCTGCGCGAGGGCCTCGACCTGCCCGAGGTGTCGCTCGTCGCGATCCTCGACGCCGACAAGGAGGGCTTCCTGCGCTCGGGCACCTCGCTGATCCAGACGATCGGCCGCGCCGCGCGCAACGTGTCTGGCCAGGTGCACATGTACGCCGACACGATCACCGATTCGATGCGCAACGCGATCGAGGAGACCGAGCGCCGCCGCGCAATCCAGGTGGCGTACAACGCTGAGCACGGCATCGACCCGCAACCGCTGCGCAAGCGCATTGCCGACATCACCGACGCCCTGGCGCGCGAGGGCGCCGACACGGCCGAGCTGCTGTCCAAGCGCGACGCGTCGCGGCTCAAGTCCGGCAAGGGCAAGTCGCCGACGCCCCTGCGCAAGCGCGAGGGGATCGCGGCCGAGGGCGCCGAGCAGCTGGAGGCGGCGATCGCCGACCTCACCGCGCAGATGCTGCAGGCGGCGGACGAGCTCAAGTTCGAGCTGGCCGCGCGCCTGCGCGACGAGGTGCAGGACCTCAAGAAGGAACTGCGCGCGATGGAGCGCGCCGGCCACGCCTGACGGCTCAACCGCCCGTCAACCGGAGCGGCGCAGCCGCGGAGCGGAGACGGGTCGAGCGGAGCCGCGCAGCGGCGCAGCCGAGACCGAGCCCCGCGGGCCGCACCACCCGCGACACCCCGATCACGGGTGGGGGCAGTAAAGCACGCCGTCGCGGTCGATGTGGTCGGCCTTGTACTCGCCGCAGCGGGAGCATGGCGTGCCCTTGCCCTCACCGAGCTGCGGCGGGCCGGCGAGGCGGATGAGCGTCGCATTGAACCAGTTGTAGAAGCCGCCCGCCTCGCGGATCTGCTCCCGAATGGGGATCTTCTTCGGCATGACACTTAGTGTACTAAGGATTAGGCCAGTAGGATGTCAGGGTGAGCCGCACCCGCCCCGACGATCCGAGAGACGATCTGCTCACGCTGGACAGCCAGCTGTGCTTCGCGCTGGTCACCGCCACGCGCAACGTGCTCGCGATCTACCGCCCGATCCTCGAGCCGCTGGGTCTCACGCACCCGCAGTACCTCGTGATGCTGGCGCTGTGGGAGCGCTCGCCCCGCTCGCTGGGCGAGCTCGCCGACGCCCTCGCGCTCGAGCCGGCGACGGCGTCGCCGATGATCAAGCGGCTCGAGGCGCAGGGGCTCGTGCGGCGCGAGCGGCGCGCGGGCGACGAGCGCCGCCTCGACATCGGGCTCACCGAGGAGGGCGCCGCGCTGCGCGAGCGTGCGCTTGAGGTGCCGGGCCAGGTGATGGCCGCCACCGGCATGTCGCCCGCTCAACTCGTCGACCTGCGTGACGCGCTACGCGACTTCGCCGGCGGGCGCACCACCGTCGCCCCGCGCTGACCCTCAGGCGGTCGCCGCTGTGGCCGCCCACTGCGCCACGCGGGCGCTGGACTCGGCGTCGGACAGGTCCTCGACGCGGCTCATGATCGACCAGCGCACGTGGAAGGGATCGACGACGGAGGCGAAGCGGTCGCCCGCGACGAAGTCCCGCGGCCCCTCCCGCAGCGTGGATCCGCTCGCCACACGCCGGACGTGACGGCGTCCACGTCCGGCGCGTACAGCCCGAGCGAGTAGCAGGCCCCGCCGTCGGCGGGCGGCGGCACGGTGTCGTACGCCGGCGTCGCCTCGCCGAGCTGCAGGCGTCCGGCGCCCCCGAAGTCCAGGTCGGCATGCACGACGACGGGCTCTCCGTCGGGGCCGGGCATCTCGGTGCTGTCGACGAGCGGGCGCCGAGGTTGTCCACGTAGTACCGCGACGCGGCGCGCGCGTCGCGCAGCGCGAGGAAGGGCGTGATGGCCGTGACCGAACGTGGTCGGCCGTCGATCGTGTGGCGGCCGGTGAGGCCGATCGGGGGTGTTGTCCATTGCGCCCACGCTAGGCAGCGGCCCCCGCACGCGGCTTGAGCCCGATATGAAGGTCGAAAAACAAAGAGGTAGTAGTAGCACCCATGGGGTGAACCAAACTAACGTGGGCACCGTCGGAGACATCCGACGCCACCATATCGGGAAGGAATCGATTCACTATGACAACGTCCTCCGATCCTTTCGGCGAACTTGACCGCCTCGCATCGAGCCTTCTGCAGGCTCGTCCAGGACCGCGGCTGATGCCGGTCGACTTGTACCGGGAAGCTGACCGTTACATTCTCACCGCCGACCTGCCCGGGGTCGAACCGGAGTCGGTAGACATCGACGTCGACGGTCAGCTGCTGACCATCCGCGCCCAGCGCACTGCACCCCGCACCGAGGGAGCCAAGTGGCTCGTTCAGGAGCGACCGGCGGGCACCTACCTCCGCCAGTTCAGCATCGGCGAGGGTGTCGACTCAGCCAACATCTCCGCCTCCTACGACAACGGCGTGCTCAGCCTGGTCATCCCAGTAAGCGAAAAGGCAAAACCCCGCAAGATTCGTGTCCTGAGTCAGCACTCGACTCAGGAGCAACGCCCGGCCGGAGACCCATCGACGAGCCAAAGTTAGCCAGACGACAAGCCCCACACCGACATAGAACATGCCGCGGATGTAGGGCACGGAACAAACCAACTCGATGCTTCTCGTTCGCGGCACGCGCCGAAAGCAAACAAGGGCGACCCTTTTCCCTGACGCCGAACGGCGCAACACCCGTCCTTGCAAGACCGGAAGACGGGCGTGCACCCAGCCTTCTGGTCTTAGCACGGTGGTTCATCCAGTTTCACTAAAGGAGTAAGCCCATGACCAGCCCCGATGCCCCTCGCAACAACCCTCCGGAACAGGACGCTAGGGAGCTCTCGTTCACCAATGACCCCCGCTGGAAACAAACGATCGCGCGGTTCTCTGACTACGCCAGTGCACAGGCAGCGGTCGACCGTCTTTCCGACGCCGGCTTCGCTGTGGAACGAGTGGCGATCGTAGGGCTCGACGTTCGTGTTGTCGAGCAGGTACTCGGTCGCTTGACAGGAGGAAAGGCTGCGCTAAGAGGCGCAGCCGTTGGAGCGTGGTTCGGTGTTCTGCTAGGTCTGCTGTTCGGGCTGTTCGCCCCCGGATTCGGTTGGCTGGCCATCATGATCATCTCGGTCGCCTCTGGCGCAGTTTGGGGCGCTTTGCTCTACTTCCTTGGACACCTGGCTACGGGCGGCCGACGGGACTTCGACTCACAGGAGACCCTCGAGGCGGGCCACTATGAGGTCCAAGTGGAAGCACCATACGCTGCGGAGGCCGCTCGTCTCCTCGCGGACCAGACCGCCCACCCCGGAGACTGAAAAGGCGCTCCCCGTCAGTCTCCGTTTCGAGGGCGCCGCGAGCGCCCTACACGAATGAGGTCCCTCGAGAATCAAGCAGTAGGACACGTGCGATCGGTGCAGCGCCTCGCGCTGCGCAACACCGGGCTCGGGCCCGCCGCCCTGATCCGGCGTCGGCGCCTGCAGGAGGCGGCGGCCGAGGTGCGGGCGCGGCCGGATCGCCCGCTCGCCGAGGTCGCGACGGCCCACGGGTTCGCCGATCACGCGCACCTGACGCGCGAGTTCGCGCGGGTCCTGGGCTTCACCCCCTCGACGTATCGCGCGGGCCGCGTCTGATCGCGTGCACCGCCGAGGCACCCCCGCGCCCGCCGGACGGGGCGCCCCGAACCCGTGCAAGCGCCGGGAGAACCGGGCGCTCGGAGGCCTCCCCGATCCGATGTCGGAGGCCCCGCCTAGACTTGAACGGTGCCTATCGTCCCCGTGAAGAACGCCGGAAAGATCAGTGTGCGCGGCGCCCGCGTGCACAATCTGAAGAACGTCGACCTCGACATCCCCCGTGACTCGATGGTCGTCTTCACCGGGCTGTCCGGATCCGGCAAGTCGAGCCTCGCGTTCGACACGATCTTCGCCGAGGGCCAGCGCCGCTACGTCGAGTCGCTGAGCGCGTACGCGCGTCAGTTCCTGGGTCAGGTCGACCGGCCCGACGTCGACGTGATCGAGGGCCTCAGCCCCGCGGTGTCGATCGACCAGAAGTCGACCAACCGCAACCCGCGCTCGACGGTCGGCACGATCACCGAGATCTACGACTACATGCGCCTGCTGTGGGCGCGCATTGGCGTGCCGCACTGCCCCGAGTGCGGCGAGAAGATCCAGCGCCAGACGGTGCAGCAGATCGCCGACCAGCTCGTCGCGCTGCCCGAGGGCACGCGATACCAGATCGTCGCCCCGGTGGTCACGCAGAAGAAGGGCGAGTTCGTCGACCTCTTCAAGGAGCTCGCCGCGAAGGGCTACGCGCGCGCCGTCGTCGACGGCCAGCCCGTGCAGCTGGCCGAGCCGCCCGTGCTGAAGAAGTCGTACAAGCACGACATCGCCGTCGTCGTCGACCGCCTCGTCGCCCGCGGCGACATCCTGCAGCGCGTCACCGACTCGGTCGAGACGGCGCTCGGGCTCGCGGGCGGGGTGCTCCAGGTCAACTTCGTCGACGAGGAGGGCGAGGCCGCCTGGCAGTCGTACTCCGAGCGGCTCGCATGCCCCAACGGCCACGCGCTGCAGCTGACCGAGATCGAGCCGCGCACCTTCTCGTTCAACGCGCCCTTCGGCGCGTGCCCCGCCTGCTCGGGCCTCGGCACGCGCATGTCGGTCGACGTCGAGCTCATGCTCGGCGACGAGGACCTCTCGATCCGCGAGGGCGTCATCGTGCCGTGGACCACGCAGGGCAAGGGCCTGTTCCAGTACTACGAGCGCCTGCTTGAGGGCCTCGCGCGCGACCTGTCGTTCTCTCTCAGCACGCCATGGCGCGCCCTGCCGCAGGTGGTCAAGGACGCCGTGCTGTACGGCGAGGACTACAAGGTGGACGTCAAGTTCAAGAACCGCTGGGGCCGCGAGGTGCGCTACGCGAGCGGCTTCGAGGGCGTCGTGCCCTACATCGAGCGCCAGTACAACCAGGCCGAGAGCGACACCCAGCGCGCCCGCTGGGGCGAGTACCTGCGCGAGGTGCCGTGCCCGGTGTGCGAGGGCGCGCGCCTCAAGCCCGAGGTGCTCGCGGTCAAGGTCGACGGCCGCTCCATCGCCGAGGCCGCCGACCTCAGCCTCGAGAACGTGCTCGACGTGGTCAACCGCATCACGCTCACCGACCGCGAGGCCATGATCGCCGCGCAGGTGCTGCGCGAGATCCGCGTGCGACTCGAGTTCCTCATCCGCGTGGGCCTGAACTACCTCACCCTCAGCCGCTCGGCCGGCTCGCTCTCGGGCGGCGAGGCGCAGCGCATCCGCCTGGCCACCCAGATCGGCACGGGCCTCACGGGTGTCCTGTACGTGCTCGACGAGCCGTCGATCGGCCTGCACCAGCGCGACAACCGCCGCCTCATCGAGACGCTCGAGACGCTGCGCGACCTCGGCAACACCCTCGTCGTCGTCGAGCACGACGAGGAGACGATCGAGGCGGCCGACTGGATCGTCGACATCGGGCCGCGCGCCGGCGAGGGTGGGGGAGAGGTCATCCACTCCGGCCCCTACGACGAGCTGCTGAACGAGCAGCGCTCGCTCACCTCCGACTACCTCTCGGGGCGCCGTCAGATCGACACGCCCAAGAAGCGCCGCAAGATCGACAAGAAGCGCATGGTGTCGGTCGTCGGCGCGCGCGAGAACAACCTGCGCGGCGTCACGGCCGACTTCCCGCTCGGGGTCTTCACCGCCGTCACGGGCGTGAGCGGATCGGGCAAGTCGACGCTCGTGAACGACATCCTGTACCAGGTGCTCGCCTCCAAGCTCAACGGCGCCCGCACGGTGCCGGGCAAGCACACGCGCGTGACGGGCCTCGAGCACCTCGACAAGGTCGTGCACGTCGACCAGGCGCCCATCGGCCGCACGCCGCGGTCCAACCCGGCCACCTACACGGGCGTGTTCGACAAGATCCGCAACCTCTTCGCCGAGACGCCCGAGGCCAAGGTGCGCGGCTACCAGGCCGGGCGCTTCAGCTTCAACGTCAAGGGCGGCCGCTGCGAGGCGTGCTCGGGCGACGGCACGCTCAAGATCGAGATGAACTTCCTGCCCGACGTCTACGTCGACTGCGAGGTGTGCCACGGCAAGCGGTACAACCGCGACACCCTGCAGGTGCACTACAAGGGCAAGAACATCGCCGAGGTGCTCGAGATGTCGATCTCGGAGGCGGCGGAATTCTTCGAGCCGATCCAGTCGATCCACCGCTACATGAAGACGCTCGTCGACGTGGGCCTCGGCTACGTGCGCCTCGGCCAGGCGGCCACGACCCTCTCCGGCGGCGAGGCGCAGCGCGTCAAGCTCGCCACCGAGCTGCAGAAGCGCTCGAACGGCCGCAGCATCTACGTGCTCGACGAGCCGACCACGGGCCTGCACTTCGAGGACGTGCGCAAGCTGCTCGAGGTGCTGAACGGGCTCGTCGAGAAGGGCAACACGGTCATCGTCATCGAGCACAACCTCGACGTCATCAAGTCGGCCGACTGGATCATCGACCTCGGTCCCGAGGGGGGCTCCGGCGGCGGCCAGATCGTCGCGACGGGCACGCCCGAGCAGGTGGCCAGGGTCGAGGGCAGCCACACCGGCGCGTTCCTCGCGGAGACGCTCGGGATCGCGGAGCGCGCGCGAGGCAAGAAGGTCGCATAGCGGATGGCCTCGCAGCTTCCGTACAAGCCGAAGCAGGGGGAGATCCCGACCGACCCGGGCGTCTACCGGTTCCGCGACGCGCACGGGCGCGTGCTCTACGTGGGCAAGGCCAAGAACCTGCGCCAGCGGCTGTCGAACTACTTCGCGCCCCTGCACACGCTGCACGAGCGCACGCGGCGCATGGTCACGACCGCGTCCTCGGTGGAGTGGACCGTCGTGCCCACCGACGTCGACTCGCTGCAGCTCGAGTACCAGTGGATCAAGGAGTACGACCCGCCCTTCAACGTCCGCTACAAGGACGACAAGTCGTACCCCTTCATGGCCATCACGCTCGCCGACGAGGCGCCGCGCGTCATGGTCACGCGCAACCGTCGCATCCGCGGGGCGCGGTACTTCGGGCCGTACCCGAAGGTGTGGGCCGTGCACGACACGATCGACCTGATGATCCGGGTGTTCCCGATCCGCACCTGCAGCGACTCGTCGTACAAGCGGGCCATGCAGACGGGCCGGCCGTGCTTCCCCGGCCAGATCGGCAAGTGCGGCGGGCCGTGCTCGGGCCGGGTGACGATCGAGGAGCACCGCGCGATCGTCGACGACTTCATCGCCTTCATGCAGGGCGGCGACGAGCGCTTCACGAAGGAGCTCACGGCCAAGATGAAGGCCGCGGCGGCCGGGATGGACTACGAGGCCGCCGCCGTCTACCGCGACAAGCTGCAGTCGATCGAGGCCGTGCTGAACAAGAGCGCCCTCGTGCTGCCCGAGAAGGAGGACGCCGATCTGTTCGGCATCGCGGAGGACGAGCTCAGCGCTGCCGTGCAGCACTTCGTGATCCGCGGCGGGCGCGTGCGCGGCGTCACGTCGACGACGATCGACAAGGAGCTCGACATCTCGGGCGGCGACCTCGTGGGCCAGATCGTCGAGCGCGCGTACGGCGACGCCGGCGCCGCCGACGTGCCGCGGCGCGTGCTCGTGCCGGCGCTGCCGCCCGACGCCGAGGAGCTGCAGCAGTGGCTGCACGAGAAGCGAGGCAGGGCGGTCGAACTCGCGGTGGCGCACCGCGGCCAGCGGGCCGAGCTGATGCGCACCGCCACGCTCAACGCGCAGCAGGCGCTGATGCGGCACAAGACCCGGCGCACGAGCGACTACGTCGCCCGCACGCAGGCGCTCACCGATCTGCAGGAGGCGCTCGGGCTGGACGAGGCGCCGCTGCGCATCGAGTGCTTCGACATCTCGCACCTGCAGGGCACGAACGTCGTCGGCTCCATGGTCGTGTTCGAGGACGGCCTGCCCCGCAAGGATCAGTACCGTTCGTTCTCGATCGCCGAGACGACCGACGACACCGACTCGATCCACCAGGTGCTCACGCGCCGCCTCGCGCACCTCGACCGCCCCGAGGAAGAGGTGGAGGCGCCCGAGGTCGACCCCACGGCCGACGGCGTCGTGGTGCAGACCGAGCCGGCGCGGCGGCGCCGCTTCGCCTACCCGCCGCAGCTGCTCATCGTCGACGGCGGCAAGCCCCAGGTCGACGCGGCCGCCCGCGCGCTGCGGGAGACGGGGCACGACGACATCCCGCTCGTCGGCATCGCCAAGCGGCTCGAGGAGATCTGGCTGCCCGACGACGACTTCCCCGTCATCCTGCCGCGCACGAGCGAGGCGCTGTACCTCGTGCAGCGACTGCGCGACGAGGCCCACCGCTTCGCCATCACCCACCAGCGCAAGCGCCGCCGGCGCGACATCCGCACCGTGCTGAGCGAGATCCCCGGCCTGGGCGAGGCGCGCATCAAGGCGCTGCTGCGGCACTTCGGCTCGGTCACCGCGCTGCGCGGCGCCACGGTCGAGCAGATCCGCGAGCTTCCCGGCATCGGACCGAAGCTCGCCGAGACCGTCCACGCCGCGCTGAGCGCCGGCGCGGCACCGGCGCCGGGGGAGGATGCGTCGACGGCGGGGCAGGGCGAGGGCATGCCGGCGCACGAGGCCGGCGTGCGGGCCGCCGAGCCGAGCCAATAGGGTGGAGACGTGAGCGAGGCGGAAGCGACGACACCGACGAGCGAGGTGCTGATCGTCACGGGGATGTCGGGTGCGGGGCGCTCGACGGTCGCCAACGCGCTCGAGGACCTCGGCTGGTACGTGGTCGACAACCTGCCCCCGCAGATGCTGCGGCCGCTGCTCGACCTGAGCGGGCGGCTCGGCAGCGAGCTGCCGCGCGTGGCCGCCGTCGTCGACGTGCGCGGGCGCGACCTGTTCAGCGAGCTGCCCGAGCGGCTGCTCGAGCTCCGCTCGCGCAGCAACCTGCGCCTCGTGTTCCTCGACGCGTCCGACGAGGTGCTCGTGCGCCGCTTCGAGGCCGTCCGCCGCCCCCATCCGCTGCAGGGCGACGGCACGCTCGTCGACGGCATCCGGCGCGAGCGCCAGATGCTCACCCCGATGCGCGAGAACGCCGACGTCGTGCTCGACACGTCGGCGAGCAACATCCACCAGCTCGCCACGCGCGTGGCCGACCTCTTCGCCGAGGAGGGCTCGGCGCGGCACACCGTGACGGTGATGAGCTTCGGCTTCAAGTACGGCCTGCCGCCCGACGTCGACCTCGTGGCCGACATGCGCTTCCTGCCGAACCCGTACTGGGACGACAGCCTGCGCGGCCTCACGGGCGAGGACGACGCCGTGCGCGACTACGTCATGGCCCAGGAGGGCGCGGCGGAGTTCCTCGACGCGTACACGGCGGTGCTGCGGCCCGTGCTGCAGGGCTACCAGCGCGAGAACAAGCGGCACTCCACCGTCGGGGTCGGCTGCACGGGCGGACGGCATCGGTCGGTCGCCATGGCGCGCGCCCTCGCCGAGCGTCTCGTCGGCGAGCCGGGGGTGGCGGTCCGGGTGCGTCACCGCGACCTCGGGCGGGAGTGAGGGCCCGGGTCCTCGGAAGCACCTGGGCAGCCCTGGACGACCCTCCACAGATACCCCATCCGCCTGAGCAACTCCCTCGGTTCTGCGGCCCGCGGGCGGGTAGGCTGGAACATCCCGCCGCGCCGAGTGCGAGCGCGCGGAGGCCGGCGCCGGAGTGACCGCGCGGCTCGAGATGTGAGGGAGATCCGTGACACTGACCGCCGATGTCAAGGCCGAGCTGATCGCCGTGCGGGACCCGCGTCCCACGGTGAGGGTGGCCGAGTCGACGGCCCTGCTGCGCTTCGCGGGCGGGCTGCACTCGATCGCCGGTCGCGTGGCGGTGGAGGCCGAGGTCGACTCGCCGATCATCGCCAAGCGCCTCGCTCGCGACATCGCCGAGATCTACGGCGTGCGCCCCGAGATCGCCCACGTGCAGTCGTCGGGCACCCGTGACGGCGACTTCTTCGCCGTGCGCGTGATCGACGGCGGCGAGACGCTCGCCCGCCAGACCGGCCTGCTCGACGCGCGCCGCCGCCCGGTGCGCGGCCTGCCCAACCGCCTCACCACGGGCGCCCCGCACGACCTCGCGTCGGTGTGGCGCGGTGCGTTCCTCGCGACCGGCACGCTCTCGGAGCCCGGGCGCTCCGCCGCCCTCGAAGTGACCTGCCCGTCGGGCGAGGCCGCCATGGCGCTCGTGGGCGCCGCCCACCGCATCGGCGTGGCGGCGAAGGCCCGCGAGGTGCGCGGCGTGCCGCGCGTGGTCGTGCGCGAGCCCGACGCCATCAAGGGCATGCTCGTGGCCATGGGCGCCGTCAACACGGCGTCGGAGTGGGACCAGCTGCGCCAGCGCCGCGAGGTGCGCGCCGGGGTCAACCGCCTCGTCAACTTCGACGACGCCAACCTGCGCCGCTCGGCCCAGGCCGCCGTCGCCGCGTGCGCCCGCGTGGAGCGCGCGCTCGAGATCCTCGGCGACGATGTTCCCGAGCACCTGCGCCAGGCGGGGCACCTGCGCCTCACGCACCGCGACGCGAGCCTGGACGAGCTCGGCCAGCACGCCGACCCGCCCCTCACGAAGGACGCCGTCGCCGGCCGCATCCGCCGCCTGCTGGCCATGGCCGACAAGCGCGCCGAGCAGGACGGCGTGCCCGGCACCGAGGCCGCCGTGGCCGCGGCCGAGGCCGCCGAGGCCGCGCGCACCGCGTAACCCGCTGTCACGATCCGACCCGAAGCGCAAGGCCGCCCCCGGCGTCCCCGACCGCCATTAGGCTGAGACTCACCGGCCCCTCTGGACCGGCCGATCCCTTCCGGGATGGACGATCGACGAGCGCCGCCGGCGCGGCGCGGATGGGAAGAATCGATGGCGACCTACACGCTCCCCGAGCTGACCTACGACTACGGTGCGCTCGAGCCGCACATCAGCGGCCAGATCATGGAGCTGCACCACTCCAAGCACCACGCCACGTACGTGGCCGGCGCGAACACCGCGCTCGAGCAGCTCGCCGAGGCCCGCGACAAGGGCGACTTCGCGAACGTCAACAAGCTCGAGAAGGACCTCGCGTTCAACCTCGGCGGCCACACCAACCACTCGATCTTCTGGACCAACCTGAGCCCCGAGGGTCAGGAGCGCCCCGAGGGCGAGATCGCCGCCGCGATCGAGGAGTACTTCGGCTCGTTCGAGGGCTTCCAGGGCCACTTCGCCGCCGCCGCGCTGGGCATCCAGGGCTCCGGCTGGGCCGGCGTGTTCTGGGACTCGATCGGGCAGCGCCTGATCATCCAGCAGTTCTTCGACCAGCAGTCGCAGTTCGCCGCCGGCACCGTGCCGGTGCTGCTGCTCGACATGTGGGAGCACGCCTTCTACCTGGACTACAAGAACGTCAAGGCCGACTACGTCAAGGCGTTCTGGAACATCGTCAACTGGGAGAACGTGCAGGAGCGTTTCCAGACGGCCCGCGAGAAGACCGCGGGGCTGCTGGTAGCCTCCTGAACAACGGGGGTGGCCCGGCAGGGTGCGTGCCGGCCGGGCCACCACACCTCCCGCCCGAAGACGTCATTCGACGCACGAATAGCAATCAGGAGACCTCAGTGTCCGTCAGGATCGGAATCAACGGCTTCGGCCGCATCGGCCGCAACTTCGTCCGCGCCGCGCTCGCGCAGGGTGCCGACTTCGAGATCGTGGGAGTCAACGATCTCACCGACAACAACTCGCTCGCGCAGCTGCTGAAGTTCGACTCGGTCGGCGGCCCGCTGGGCAAGGATGTCACCTTCGACGAGCAGTCGATCACGGTCGACGGCAAGGTCATCCGCGCGTTCGCCGAGCGCGACCCCGCGGCCCTGCCGTGGGGCGAGATCGGCGCCGACATCGTCATCGAGTCCACCGGTCGCTTCACCAAGCCCGAGGACGCCGGCAAGCACCTGCAGGGCGGCGCCAAGAAGGTCATCATCTCGGCCCCGGCCAGCGGCCCCGCTCCCACGTTCGTCATGGGCGTGAACGAGGACGCGTACGACCCCGAGAACGACCACGTCATCTCCAACGCGTCGTGCACCACGAACGCGCTGGCACCGCTCGCGAAGGTGTTCAACGACGCCTTCGGCATCGAGCGCGGCTTCATGATGACGGCGCACGCCTACACGGCCGACCAGAACCTCCAGGACGGCCCCCACAAGGACCTGCGTCGCGCCCGCGCCGCCGCCATCAACATCGTGCCGACGTCGACCGGTGCCGCCAAGGCCATCGGCCTCGTGCTGCCCGAGCTGAACGGCAAGCTCGACGGCACGAGCTACCGCGTGCCGGTGCCCTCGGGCTCGATCGTCGACCTCACGCTCGTGACGCGCGACGGCCTGACCAAGGAAGAGATCAACGAGGCCTACCGTGCGGCCGCCGCCGAGGGGCGCCTGAACGGCATCCTGCAGTACTCGGACGACCCGCTGGTCTCGAGCGACATCCAGCTCAACCAGTTCTCGTCGATCTTCGACTCGGGCCTGACGAGCGTCGCGGGCAACCTCGCGAAGGTGTCGGCCTGGTACGACAACGAGTGGGGCTACTCGAACCGCCTCGTCGACCTCGCCGAGTACGTCGGCGAGCGTCTCTGAGCACACTCTCCCCAGCGCCGGCCGCCTCGCTCCGAGGCGGCCGGCGCTGTGCTGTGCGGGGGCCCGCGCGGATGTAGAGTCGAGGTGATGACTCTGCGAACTCTCGACTCACTGGGCTCCCTCGCCGGCAAGCGCGTGATCGTCCGCTGCGACCTCAACGTCCCCCTGAAGGACGGCGTGATCGGCGATGACGGTCGCATCCGCGCCTCGCTCCCCACGATCCAGACGCTGCTCGACCAGGGCGCCCGCGTGATCGTGGTCTCGCACCTCGGCCGCCCCAAGGGCGAGCCCGACCCCCAGTACAGCCTCGGCCCCGTCGCCGAGCGCCTCGCGCAGCTGCTGGAGCGCCCCGTCGCCTTCGCGAGCGACACGGTCGGCGCCTCCGCGCAGGAGACCGTCGCGGGCCTGCACGACGGCGGCGTCGCGCTGCTCGAGAACCTGCGCTTCAACGCGGGCGAGACGTCGAAGGACGACGCCGAGCGCCTCGCCTTCGCCCGCGACCTCGCGGCGCTGGGTGACGCGGTCGTCTCGGACGGCTTCGGCGCCGTCCACCGCAAGCACGCGAGCGTCTACGACCTCGAGGGCCTGCTGCCGAGCGCCGCCGGCCTGCTCATCGCGGCCGAACTCGAGGTGCTCGACCGCCTCACCGAGAAGCCCGAGCGTCCCTACACGGTGGTGCTCGGCGGCTCGAAGGTCTCCGACAAGCTCGGCGTCATCGACCACCTGCTGCCGCGCGTGGACCGCCTGCTCATCGGCGGCGGCATGCTCTTCACGTTCCTCGCCGCGCAGGGCCACAAGGTCGGCTCCTCGCTGCTGGAGGCCGACCAGATCGAGACGGTGAAGGGCTACATCGCCGCGGCGCAGGAGAAGGGCGTCGAGCTGGTGCTGCCGACCGACGTCGTCGTCGCCGCGTCGTTCGGTGCCGACGCCGACCATGAGGTCGCCCCGGCCGACGCGATCGAGGAGACGGAGTTCGGCGCCGCGGGCGTCGGCCTCGACATCGGTCCCGACACCGCGGCGGCCTTCGCCGCCGCGATCGCCGGCTCCCAGACGGTCTTCTGGAACGGCCCGATGGGCGTGTTCGAGTTCCCGGCCTTCGCCGCCGGCACGCGTGCGGTGGCGCAGGCCCTCACCGAGGTCGACGGACTCAGCGTGGTGGGCGGCGGCGACTCGGCCGCGGCCGTGCGCGCGCTCGGCTTCGCCGACGACCGGTTCGGTCACATCTCGACGGGCGGGGGCGCGAGCCTCGAGTTCCTGGAAGGCAAGAAGCTCCCCGGTCTGGAGGCACTCGGATGGTCCTGAAGCGCACCCCGCTGATCGCGGGCAACTGGAAGATGAACCTCGACCACCTGCAGGCGGTCGCGTTCGTGCAGAAGCTGCACTGGGCGCTGAAGGACGTCAAGCACGACTTCGACAGCGTCGACGTCACGGTGTTCCCGCCGTTCACCGATCTGCGCAGCGTGCAGACGCTGCTCGACGCCGACAAGATCCCCTTCGGCCTCGGCGCGCAGGACCTCTCGGTGCACGACGAGGGCGCGTACACGGGCGAGATCTCGGGCGCCTTCCTCAAGAAGCTCGACGTCGGCTCGGTCATCATCGGCCACTCGGAGCGCCGCGAGTACCACGCGGAGGGCGACGACGTCGTGGCCGCGAAGGTGCAGGCCGCGCTGCGGCACGGCCTCGTCCCCGTCATCTGCGTGGGCGAGACGAGCGAGGACCTCGAGAAGCACGGCGCGAGCGCGGTGCCCGTCGGCCAGCTCGAGAAGGCGCTCGAGGGCGTCGCCGCCGACGCCGAGATCGTGGTGGCCTACGAGCCCGTCTGGGCGATCGGATCGGGCCAGGCGGCCACGCCGCAGCAGGCCCAGGAGGTCTGCCAGAAGCTGCGCGCCGTCATCGCCGAGCGCATGGGCGAGGACGCGGCGGCCAAGACCCGCGTGCTGTACGGCGGATCCGTGAAGGCCGCCAACATCGCGGGCTTCCTGCGCGAGCCCGACGTGGACGGCGCCCTCGTGGGCGGCGCGAGCCTGAAGGTCGAGGAGTTCGCCTCGATCATCCGGTTCCAGAAGCACGTCGGAGTGTAGGCTTTCGCTGTGGTCGTACTCGAGTTCATTCTGCAGGTCCTGCTGGGCCTCACCAGCCTCATCCTGACGTTCTTCATCCTGCTCCACCGCGGCCGCGGCGGAGGGCTGTCCGACATGTTCGGCGGCGGCATGGGCCAGGCCGTGGGCTCGTCGGGCGTCGCCGAGCGGAACCTCAACATCATCACCGTCGTGGTGGCGCTGGTCTGGTTCCTCGCCATCGTCGGCCTCGGTCTGATCACGAAGTTCCAGGTGATCTGACGTGGCGGTCGGGGGGAACGCGATCCGCGGCACGCGCGTGGGCTCCGGCCCGATGGGCGAGCAGGACCACGGGCACCAGGCCGACCGGATCGCCGTCAGCTACTGGGACGCGCTGGGCAACGAGACCGTCCGCTACTTCGCGGCCGGGCTCCCCGAGGCCGAGATCCCCGAGATCATCGACCACCCGAACTCGGGTCTGCCCGCCGGGCGCGACAAGGACAACCCGCCGCAGGTGGCGAAGAACGAGCCCTACAAGACGCACCTCGCGTACGTGAAGGAGCGCCGCACCGACGCCGAGGCGGACGAACTGCTGGCCGAGGCGCTCCAGAAGCTCCGCGAGCGCCGCGGCGAGTAACAGAAGCGGGGTGAAACACCCCGGTTGCTGAACGAAGCGGCCGCAGGCCGCGAAGATGAAGCGACCACCGCAACTCTCACCAGCCAACGAGCGGGAGTTGCTGTGGTCGCTTCATCTGCGCTCGCTTCGCTCGCTCCGTTCAGCAACCGACGGGGTCGCCGAACCGAGCGGGCGCGTCTCAATAGTCAGGATCGATGAGGTCCTCAGGCACCTCGGCGGCGGCGTCCTGGTCGACGAAGATCGCCGTGCGCGCCGTGCCGTACGCACCGGCGGCCGGCACGCTGAGGTAGCTCGCTCCCGCCAGCACCAGGCCGAGCGCGGGGGCCTTGTCGGGGCCCGAGACGACCATCCACACGCGCACCGACGAGTTGATCACGGGCCGCGTGAAGGTGATGCGCTCCGGCGGGGGCTTCGGCGAGTCGCGCACCGGCAGCACCGAGCGGTCGGTCACGCGCACCTCGCCGCGGTCGGGGAACAGCGACGCGATGTGGCCGTCGGGGCCGACACCCAGGAAGCACACGTCGAACATGGGCCACGGGCGCTGCTCGTCGCCGAAGCGCGCGAGCTCGGCGGCGTACGCCTCGGCGGCCTCGTCGAGCCCCACGCCCTCGCCCGCGGCGGCGGCCTCGTGGATGTTCTCGCGCGGGATGTCGAGCACATCCAGCAGCGCGCGCCGCGCCTGCAGCGCGTTGCGCTCCTCGTCGTCGCGCGGCAGGAACCGCTCGTCGCTCCACCAGAAGTGCACGCGCGTCCAGTCGATCATGCCGGCGCCGGCGTGCGCGGCGACGCGCTCCAGCACGGCCGAGCCCATCGATCCGCCCGTCAGCGAGACGTGCACGACGCCCTGCGACTGCGTCAGCTGCACCATCTTGCCGACGAAGCGCGTGGCCACGCTGTCGGCGAGGGTCTGCTTGTCGGGCTCCACCACGACGCGGATGGCGCTGGGATCGGGGCTCATCGGGCCACCTCCTCGGACGAGAGCGGGGGAGCGAGGCGCTCCCAGCCTTCCGTGAGCACGCGGCCGTAGAGCACATCCGCGTCGAGGCGGCGCAGCTCCTCGGCCAGGCACTCCCGCAGCGAGCGGCGCGGCAGCAGCAGCTCGTGGTCGGGCTGGCCGGGCTGCGTGAGCAGCGCGACCGCCTCGTCCTTGCGCTCGAGCAGGATGTCGCCGCTCGCGCGCGTGAGCCGCACGGAGTGGATGCCGTGATCCCACTCGGCGGGATCCTCGTACGCCCACGTCACCGGCAGATCGAGCGCCATGCCGAGCCACGCCGCCAGCAGCGCCGTGGACGGCGACGTCGACGCGCCGCGCACCTCGACCGCAGTGACGGGCTCGTACGGCGGCTGATCCAGCACGGCCGCGAGCTGCTCGCGCCAGCGGGTCAGCCGCGTCCAGGCGAGATCGGTGTCGCCGGGGGTGTACGTGCGCTCGAGCGTCGTGAGGCGCTCGGTCGTGTACGGCGCCGTGGACGTGTCGGTGATGCGGCGCTGCGCGATCCGCCCCAGCGGATCGGTGCCGGGCGACGCGGGCGGCTCGTCGGGCCACCAGGCCACGACGGGCGCGTCGGGCAGCAGCAGGCCCGTGACGAGACCGTCGGTGTCGCGCGCGGTGTCGCCGGACGCGTGCAGGATGACCACCTCGCTCGCGCCGGCGTCGCCGCCCACGCGGATCTGGGCGTCGAGCCGCGTCGGTCCGTCGGGCGTGCGCACGAGCACGATGACGCGCATCGGGTGCTCGCGCGACGCGTCGTTGGCCGCGTCGATCGCCGCCTCGCGCGGTCGCGTGCGGCACTCGATCACGAGCGTCAGCACGCGGCCCAGGGCGACGGCGCCGCCCTCCTCGCGGACGGTGACCAGCCGCTTGGCGACCGTGCTCACCGTGGTGTCGGGCAGGTCGTAGATCACGGGCGCCTCCAGACCCGGCCATCGCGGGCCATCATCTCATCGGCCGAGGCCGGTCCCCACGAACCGGGCTGGTACTGCTCGAGCGGCTCGTCGAGGCTCGCCCAGTACTGCTCGACGGGATCGAGGATGCGCCACGAGAGCTCGACCTCCTCGTGCCGCGGGAACAGGGGCGGGTCGCCGAGCAGCACGTCGAGGATGAGGCGCTCGTACGCCTCGGGGCTCGCCTCGGTGAACGCGTGGCCGTAGCCGAAGTCCATCGTCACGTCGCGCACGTGCGTGCCCGTGCCCGGCACCTTCGATCCGAAGCGGATCGTCACGCCCTCGTCCGGCTGCACGCGGATGACGAGCGCGTTCTGGCCGAGCTCGGCCGCCTGCGCGCGCGCGAACAGGTGCTCGGGGGCGCGCTTGAACACGACGGCGATCTCGGTCACCCGGCGGCCCAGGCGCTTGCCCGTGCGCAGGTAGAACGGCACGTCGGCCCAGCGGCGGGTGCCGATCTCGAGCTTGATGGCCGCGTACGTCTCCGAGCGCGAGTCGGGGTTCATCCCCTCCTCGTCGAGGAAGCCGCGCACCTGCTCGCCGCCCTGCCATCCGCCCGCGTACTGGCCGCGCGCCGTGGCGAGCGAGAGGTCCTCCGGCAGCCGCACGGCCGCCAGCACCTTCTCCTTCTCGGCCCGCAGATGCTCGGCCGACAGGCTGATGGGCTCCTCCATCGCCGTGAGCGCGAGCAGCTGCAGCAGGTGGTTCTGGATGACGTCGCGCGCCGCGCCGACGCCGTCATAGTAGCCGGCACGGCCGCCCACGCCGATGTCCTCGGCCATCGTGATCTGCACGTGGTCGATGTGGTTGCGGTTCCAGATCGGCTCGAACAGCTCGTTGGCGAAGCGCAGGGCCAGGATGTTCTGGACCGTCTCCTTGCCGAGGTAGTGGTCGATCCGGAAGATCGAGTCGGCGGGGAACGCCGCCTCGAGCGCGTCGTTCAGCGCCCGCGCCGAGGCGAGGTCGTGCCCGAACGGCTTCTCGATGACGACCCGACGCCAGCGCGTGGGGTCGGGCTCGTCGTCGACCAGGCCCGAGCGCAGCAGCTGCTGCGCCACGGTGGGGAAGGCCCTCGGTGGGATCGACAGGTAGAACGCGTGGTTGCCCATGCTGCCGCGCTCGGCGTCGAGCCGATCGACGGTCTCGCGCAGGCGCTCGAACGCCTCGTCGTCGTCGAACTCGCCCTGCACGAAGCGGATGCCCGCGGCCAGCTGCTGCCACGTCTCCTCGCGGAACTCCGTGCGCGCGTGCTGCTTGACGGCGTCGTGCACGACCTCGGCGAAGTCCTCGTCGGCCCAGTCGCGGCGCGCGAAGCCCACGAGCGCGAAACCCGGGGGCAGCAGGCCGCGGTTGGCGAGGTCGTACACGGCGGGCATCAGCTTCTTGCGCGACAGGTCGCCTGTGACGCCGAAGATGACCAGCGCGCTGGGGCCCGCGATCCGGTTCAGACGGAGGTCATCGGGGTCGCGCAGCGGGTTGACGCCGCGCGAGATCTGCACGGTCATGCGCCTCCGGTCCTACTGGGCTGCTTCGTAGAGCGAGAGCACGTCGGCCTGCGGATCCACGAGGGTCAGCGTGACGACGGGCCGGCCGTGCTCGGCGAGCACCGCGGCGTCGCCGCTGGCCTGGGCCTCGATGAGCTGGCCGAATGTGAACGGCCGCCCGGGGATCTCGACGTCGGTCTCGGTGCGCTCCGTGATCTGCAGGAACACGCCCTGCGCGGGTCCGCCCTTGTGGTACTGGCCGGTCGAGTGCAGGAAGCGCGGTCCCCATCCGAAGGTGGTGGGGCGGCCCGAGTCGGCCGCGACCATCTCGCGCAGGCCCTGCAGCTGCGGCAGCTCCAGGCGGTTCACGTAGGCCTGGATCGCCACGTAGCCGTCCTCGGGCAGCGCGGCCCACAGCGCGTCGAGCACGCCCGCGATCGTGCCGGACGCGGCCAGGGCCGGGTCGGTCACGCGCACCTCGATGCCCTGCTCGGTGAAGGCCGGGGCGGCGGGCTCGGGTCGGGCGTCCAGCAGGCCGCGCGCGGCGACCTTGGCCGACTCGACGTCGGGCTGGTCGAACGGGTTGATGCCGAGCAGGCGGCCGGCGATCGCCGTGGCGTACTCCCACACGACGAACTGCGCGCCGAGGGTGCCGCTCACGAGGATCTCGTCGGGGAATCGGTGAGCCGACTCGCGCGCGTCGTCGACGATCCGCACGACCTGCAGGTCGGCGGGGCGCGACTCGAGCTCGGGGGAGACGGGCAGCAGCACGACGGGCAGGATGCCCGTGCCCTGCTTTCCGGTCGACTCGGCGACGAGCTGCTCGATCCAGTCCGGCAGGCCCACGATGTGCGTGCCGTCGGTGACGAGCGCCATCTTGTCGCGCCGCGGCTCGGTCGCCGCGATCGCGGCGCCCAGCACGAGCGCCGGGTTGTCGGGGGAGTCGATCGCCACCTGCAGCGAGATGGCCTCGGCCTCGTCGAGCAGCTCGGCGATGTCGGCGCCCGCGAGGCCTGACGGCACGAGGCCGAAGGCGGTGAGGGCGGAGTAGCGGCCGCCCACGGTGGGGTCGGCGTTGAAGACGCGGTAGCCGGCGGCGCGCGCCGACTCGTCCAGCGGCGATCCCGGATCGGTGACGACGACGATCCGCTCGGCGGGGTCGATGCCGAGGTCGCGGAACGCCGCCTCGAAGGCGCGGCGCTGCGAGTCGGTCTCGACCGTGGAGCCCGACTTCGACGACACCACGAGCGCCGTGCGCTCGAGGCCGCCGTCGAGGGCGGCGAGCACCTGGCCGGGGGCCGTCGAGTCGAGGATCGTCAGCTCGACGCCCGCGGTCTGGGCGATCACCTCGGGCGCGAGCGACGAGCCGCCCATGCCGGCCAGCACGATGCGGTCGACGCCCTTCGCGTTCAGCTCCTCGCGCAGGGCGAGGATCTCGGGGACGAGCGGGCGCGACACCGACACGGCGTTCACCCAGCCGAGCCGCTTGGCGGACTCGGACTCGGCCTCGGGGCCCCACAGGGTCGGGTCGCCGCCGGTGATGCCGGAGGCCACGAGATCCGCGACGAGCGTGGGGAGCGTGCGCTCCACCGCCGCCTCGGCGGCGCCGGAGACGTGGATCGAGAAGGTCACGCGGAGGCCCCCTTCAGGGCCGCGTCGACGGTGGCCTGCAGCTCCTGCCAGGAGGCGACGAACTTCTGCACGCCCTCGTCCTCGAGCACCTGGGTGACGTCGTCGAAGTCGATGCCCACCGAGGCGAGCGCGTCCATGACGGCGTGCGCGTCCGAGTAGGCGCCCGTGACGGTGTCGCCCGCGATCACGGCGTGGTCGAAGGTCGCCTCGAGCGTCTTCTCCGGCATGGTGTTGACGGTGCCGGGCGCCACGAGCTCCGTGACGTACAGGGTGTCGGGCAGCGCCGGGTCCTTCACGCCGGTGGAGGCCCACAGCGGGCGCTGCACGTTGGCGCCGGCCGCGACGAGGCTCGTCGCGCGCTCCTCGGCGAAGCGCTGCTCGTAGAGCTCGAACGCCAGGCGGGCGTTCGCCACGCCGGCCTTCGACTTGAGCGCGGCGGCGTCGGGCGACTCGAGCGCGGCGAGGCGCTTGTCGACCTCGGTGTCCACGCGCGAGACGAAGAACGAGGCCACCGACTGGATCGTCGAGAGATCGATGCCGGCGTCGCGGGCCTTCTCGAGGCCGGCGAGGTAGGCGTCGATGACCTCGCCGTAGCGCTCGAGCGAGAAGATCAGCGTCACGTTCACGCTGATGCCCGATCCGATCACCTCGGTGATGGCGGGCAGGCCCGCCTTCGTCGCGGGGATCTTGATGAGCGCGTTCGGGCGACCCACGCGGTCGGCGAGGTCGCGCGCCTGCGCGATGGTGCCCTCGGTGTCGTTCGCGAGCTCGGGGGAGACCTCGATCGACACGCGGCCGTCGACGCCGCCGGTCTCCTGGAAGACGGGGGCGAACACGTCGCACGCCGAGCGCACGTCGTCGGTGGTGATCGTGAAGATCGCCTCGTCCACGCTGGCGCCGGCGGCGGCCAGCTGCGTGACCTGCGCGTCGTAGGCCTCGCCGTTCGCGAGCGCGCCGGCGAAGATCGTCGGGTTCGTCGTGACGCCCGTCACGTTGCGCGTCTCGATCAGCTGCTGCAGGTTGCCGCTCTGGATGCGCTGGCGCGAGAGGTCGTCGAGCCAGATGCTGACGCCGGCGGCGGCGAGCTGTGCGGTGGGTGTGGTGCTCACTTCGACTCCTCGATGGACTCGCGTGCCGCCTGGGCGACGGCCTCGGCGGTGATGCCGAACTTCTCGTACAGGGTCTGGTAGTCGGCCGAGGCGCCATAGTGCTCGATCGAGACCGAGCGCCCGGCGGAGCCGACGATGGCGTGCCACGGCATCGCGATGCCGGCCTCGACCGACACGCGCGCCCTCACCGACGACGGCAGCACGCTCTCGCGGTACTCCTCGTCCTGCTCGGCGAACCACTCGAGGCACGGGGCCGATACGACGCGGGCGTTCACGCCTTCGGCGGCCAGCTGCTCGCGGGCGGCCACGGCCACCTGCACCTCGGATCCGGTGCCGATGAGGATGACGTCGGGCTCGCCGTCCGGCGCGTCGGCGAGCACGTACGCGCCCTTGGACACGAGCGAGGCGGGGGCGAACTCGGAGCGGTCGAACGTCGGCACGCCCTGGCGGGTGAGCGCGATGCCGGCGGGGCCGCCGCGGCGCTTCAGGATCTCGTACCAGGCGTACGACGTCTCGTTGGCGTCGGCGGGGCGCACGACGGCGAGGCCGGGGATCGCGCGCAGCGCCGCGAGGTGCTCGATCGGCTGGTGCGTGGGGCCGTCCTCGCCGAGCGCGATCGAGTCGTGCGTCCACACGTACACGCTGGGGATGCCCATGAGCGAGGCCAGTCGCACGGCCGGGCGCATGTAGTCGGCGAACTGCAGGAACGTGCCGCCGAATGCGCGGGTGGGTCCGTGCAGCACGATGCCGTTGACGATCGCGGCCATGGCGTGCTCGCGGATGCCGAAGTGCATCACGCGGCCGTAGGGGTTGCCCGACCACTCGTGCGTCGACCACTCCTCGGGGATGAACGATGCCGCACTCTTGATGGTGGTGAGGTTCGACTCGGCGAGGTCGGCCGATCCGCCCCACAGCTCGGGCATGACGTCGGCGATGGCGTTGATGACCTGGCCGGACGCGGCGCGGGTGGCCACGGCCTTGCCGGCCTCGAACACCGGCAGGGCGTCCTCGAGGCCGTCGGGCAGCTCGCCGGTCGCCAGCCGGTCCCACAGCGCCTTGCGCTCGGGGTTGGCCTCGGCCCACGCGTCGAAGCGCTCCTGCCACGCCTCGCGCTCGGCCCGGCCGCGCTCCTTCAGGGCGCGGGTGTGGGCGAGCACGTCCTCGGCGACGACGAAGTGCTGCTCGGGATCGAAGCCGAGCACCTCCTTCGTGGCGCGCAGCTCGTCGGCGCCGAGCGCCGAGCCGTGGATCTTGCCGGTGTTCTGCTTGCCGGGGGAGGGCCAGCCGATGATCGTCTTGAGCACGATGAGCGACGGCTTGGACGTCTCGGCCTTCGCCGCCTCGATCGCGCGGTGCAGCTCGTGGACATCCTCGGAGTACTCGCCGGTCTTCTTCCAGTCCACCGTCTGCACGTGCCAGCCGAGCGCCTCGTAGCGCGCCGCGACGTCCTCGGTGAAGGCGACGTCCGTGTCGTCCTCGATCGAGATCTGGTTCGCGTCGTAGAGCACGACGAGGTTGCCGAGCTGCTGGTGGCCCGCGAGCGAGGAGGCCTCGTTCGTCACGCCCTCCTGCATGTCGCCGTCCGAGGCGATCACGTACACGAAGTGGTCGAACGGGCTCTCGCCGGCCGGCGCCTCGGGGTCGAACAGGCCGCGCTCGTAGCGCGCCGCGTAGGCGAAGCCGACCGACGAGGCCAGGCCCTGCCCGAGCGGGCCGGTCGTGATCTCGACGCCGTCCGTGTGCCCGAGCTCCGGGTGCCCCGGGGTCTTCGAGCCCCACGTGCGCAGCGCCTTGAGGTCGTCGAGCTCGAGCCCGAAGCCGCCGAGGTACAGCTGCACGTACTGCGTCAGCGAGGAGTGGCCGGCCGACAGGATGAACCGGTCGCGCCCGGGCCAGCGCGTCTCGCTCGGATCGTGGCGCATCACCCGCTGGTAGAGCAGGTACGCGGCGGGGGCCAGGCTCATCGCGGTGCCGGGATGGCCGTTGCCGACCTTCTCCACCGCGTCCGCGGCCAGCACGCGCGCCGTGTCAACGGCCCGTCGATCGATCTCGTCCCAACGCAGTTCCGACACGGGACCGCCTTTCGTCTGGGTGGAGCGCCCGCGCATGATCCGGGGCCGTCGTGTACCCACGGCGGCGGCGCACGGGCGCGCGTTTCAAGGCCAGCATAGCGAGCGGGAGACCCCGCGGATCCGCCCTCGACCGGGCCGCGCTCGGAGGGTATGGTCCACGCCGGCGCGGGGCCGCCCGCCGCGCCTGCCGAAGGGGCCGTGGAGCGGGCTCACAGCATCCTCATGCCGTAGACTGAGGCGGTCTGTGCCGGTGTGAAGCGAGGGGACGAGGGGCGATGACCACGACCGTTCCCGATCCGCGCACCACCGACGGGGGCACCGCGCGCTCGAGCCTGGGGCGGAAGATCCGCGCGTACGTCGCGCTGACCAAGCCGCGCGTGCTGGAGCTGCTGCTCGTCTCGACGATCCCCGTGATGTTCCTCGCCGCCGACGGCGTGCCCAACCTGTGGCTCGTGCTCGCGACCGTCATCGGCGGGTCGGCGAGCGCCGGGTCGGCGGCGGCGTTCAACATGTACATCGACCGCGACATCGATGCGCACATGCGGCGCACGAAGAACCGGCCGATCGTCACGGGTGAGGTGACCCCGCGCGCCGCGCTGATCTTCGCGTGGACGCTCGCGATCGGGTCCACCGTGTGGTTCCTCGCGTTCACGAACCCGCTGACGGCCGCGCTGTCGGCGTTCGCGATCTTCTTCTACGTCGTCATCTACACGATGATCCTCAAGCGCCGCACCGAGCAGAACATCGTGTGGGGCGGGATCGCCGGCTGCTTCCCCGTGCTCATCGGGTGGGCGGCCGTGACGGGCTCGCTCGACTGGCCGCCGCTGGTGCTCTTCGCGCTCGTGTTCCTGTGGACGCCGGCGCACTACTGGCCGCTGTCGATCAAGTACGCGGCCGACTACGAGGAGACCGACGTGCCGATGCTCGGCGCCACGCGCTCGGGCACGCAGGTGGGCCTGCAGATCATCCTCTACGCGTGGGCGACGCTGGCCTGCTCGCTGCTGCTCATCCCCGTCGGTGGCATGGGGATCGTCTACACGGTGTCGGCGCTCGTGTTCGGCGGCTGGTTCGTGTACGAGTCGCACCGCCTCTACAACCTCACCGTGAAGGGCGAGAACGTGGGCCCGATGCGGGTGTTCCACGCCTCGATCACGTACCTCACGCTGGTTTTCATCGCCGTCGCCGTGGATCCGCTGCTGCCGTGGTGAGCGCGCAGAGCGGGCACGCCCCCGGGGCGGTGCCGCACCGCTGGCGCGCGTTCGTGGTGTGCGCGGCGGTCGCCGCCCTCACGATCCTCGACATGTCGAAGGTCAACGTGGCGCTGCCCGCGATCCGCGAGGTTCTGGGAGCCGGCTCCACCGAGCTGCAGCTCATCGTGTCGGGCTTCGTGCTGGCCTTCGGCCTGCTGCTCGTGCCGATGGGGCGCCTGGGCGACCAGCTGTCGCCGCGCCGCCTGTTCGTCATCGGGCTCGTGCTGTACGCGATCACGAGCGCCGCGTGCGCGCTCGCGCCGACGGCCGAGCTGCTCATCGCCGCGCGCATCGCGCAGGGCGTGGCCGCGGGCATCCAGATGCCGCAGGTGATGGGCGTGCTGCAGCGCGTGTTCACGGGGCGCGAGCGCGGCATGGCGTTCGGCCTGCTCGGCGCGACCATCGGCCTGGGCACCGCGCTCGGCCCCGTCATCGGCGGCGTGTTCGTCGAGCTGGGCGGCGGCGACGACGGCTGGCGCGGCATCTTCTGGATGAACGTGCCCCTGGGCCTTGCCGCCGTGGTCCTCGCGCTGTGGGCGCTGCCCGACCTCAAGCCGGAGCGCCGGGGCCGGATCTCGCTCGACCCCGTCGGCATCGTGCTGTTCGGCGTCGCCGTGATCGCGCTGATGCTGCCGTTCCTGTTCACGACGGGCGAGCCGACCGACGATCCGGCTCGCTGGTGGGCACTGGCGATCTTCGCGCCCGCCATCGTGGCGTTCGTGTGGTGGGAGCGGCGCTACGAGCGCGGCGGCGGCGCGCCCCTCGTGCCGCTCGGGCTGCTGCGCATCCCGTCCTACCGCAACGGCACGCTGCTGATGACGGCGTACTTCGCCGGCATGCCGTCGATGTTCATCATCACGACGCTCTACCTGCAGACGGGGCTCGGCGTCGGCGCGATGGCGGCGGGCCTGACGACGATCGGCTTCGCGCTCGCGAGCGCCGCGACCTCCGTGATCGGCGGCCGCCTCGTGGGCCGCCTCGGGCGCCCGCTCGTCGTGATCGGCCTCACGCTCGTGCTGCTCGGCGTGGGCGGGCTCGCGCTCGTGGCGGCGTTCGCGCCCGCGGCGGCCGTGCCGTGGCTCTCGGCGGCCGCGCTGCTGCTGGGCGGCATCGGCGGCGGCTTCGTGATCTCGCCGAACCAGACGCTCACCCTGGCCGAGGTGCCGCCCGTCCAGGGCGGGCTGGCGGGATCCGTCGGCCAGCTGGTGCAGCGCGTGGGCTCGGCGATCGGCATGGCCGTGGCGCTGTCGCTGTTCTATGCGACCGTGTTCGGCGAGACCGACAGCGAGCCCCGCGGCACGGTGTACCGCGACGCCTACATGCACGGCCTCATCATCGTCGCGGCCTGCATGGTCCTCGCCCTCGTCGTCGGGCTCGTCGACCTGCGCTCGCGCCGCATCGGCGCGCGGGAGGAGTCCGGGGCCCGCTGATCCGCGTGTAAATAATCCTTGACACCATGTCGGCAGCGCTTTACGTTGAGCGTGTCAGGAATTCTTTACATCACGGAGGTGGCCCCATGGCCTCGTCGACGGCACCGGAGGAGCGCAGCGCGTGGATCGGCCTCGCGCTCGCGCTCGTTGGCTATCCGGTCTATCTCGTGCTGCTGTTCGCCGGGCCGGAGGCGCCGCTCGTCGAGCGGCCGTTCGCGTGGCCGATGATCTGGACGATCGCCGGCTCGGTGGTGGCCGCGATCGTGCTGAACGCCGTGTTCCGCGTCTTCACCGACCCCGAGAGCCCGAAGCCGGACGAGCGCGACATCGCGATCGCCCGGCTGGGGGAGCGGGTGGGGTCGGCGCTCGTCGTCGCGGTTGCGCTCGGCGCGCTGGCGCTCGCGATGCTCGAGCAGCACGCGTTCTGGATCGCCAATGCGATCTTCCTCGGCTTCTTCCCGTCCGCCATCGTCGGCGGCGCCGCGCGCGTGATCTGCTACCGCGGGGAGTTCGATCCGCGATGGTGAAGCCCACGAAGGTGACCAACAGCATCCGCCGCCTGCGGTTCGAGGCCGGCGAGATGACGCAGGCCGAGCTGGCGCAGCGCGTCGGCGTGACCCGCCAGACCCTCATCGCGATCGAGCAGGGGCGCTACTCGCCCTCGCTCGAGGTCGCGTTCCTCATCGCCCGCGCCCTCGGCGCGCGGCTCGACGAGGTGTTCTCGTACCCCGAGCAGCAGTGACCGGCCGAAGGGAAGCGGCATGAGGGCGATGGTGCAGGGCGGCTACGGCGGTCCGGAGGTGCTGAGGCTCGCGGAGCGGGCCGAGCCCGCCGCGGGCGAGGGCGAGGTGGCGGTCGCGGTCGTCGCGACCGGGATCGAGGCGGGCACGGTGCACCTGCTGGAGGGCCGGCCCGCGCCGGTGCGCCTGGCGATGCCGCTGAAGGGCGAGCGGGTGCTCGGCATGGAGGTGGCCGGCCGCGTGCACGCCGTGGGCGCGGGCGTGACCGACCTGGCCGTGGGCGACGCGGTCTTCGGCAGCGCGCGCGTGGGCGACGGCGGCCTCGCCGAGTACGCGGTCGTGCGCCGCGACCGGCTCGCACGCAAGCCCGACAGCCTGACGTTCGCCGAGGCGGCGGCGCTCGTCGTCTCGGGCAGCACGGCGCTCTCGGCGCTGCGGTCGGCGCGCGTCGCGCCCGGCCACCGGGTGCTCGTGCTCGGCGCGGCGGGCGGCGTGGGGCACCTGGCCGTGCAGCTGGCGAAGGCCGCAGGGGCCGCGGTCGTCGGGGCGTGCAGCGCGGCGAAGACCGACCTCGTCGCGGCGGTCGGGGCGGACGAGGTGGTCGACTACACCGCGGAGGATCCGCTCGCGCGCGGTCCGTTCGACGCGATCATCGACACCGGCGGGCACCGGCCCCTGCGCGCGCTGCGCCGCGCCCTCGCGCCGCGCGGGGCGCTCGTGATCGTCGGCGCCGAGCCCGAGGGCGCGCCGATGGGCGGGCTCGGCCGCGCGATCCGCGCCGCGATGCTCGACCCGTTCACGCGGCAGCGCCTCGTCATGCTCACGTCGTCCGAGACGTCGGCGGGCCTCGAGACCCTCGCCGCCCACGCCGACGCGGGCGAGGTGCGGCCCGCGATCGACGCCGAGCTCCCGCTCGAGCGGGCCGCCGAGGCCGTCGCGCGGATCGGCCGTGGCAAGGGCCGCGGCAAGGTCGTCGTGCGCGTGCGGCCGGAGTGATCGCGGGCGCTCAGGCCTGCGGCGGCTCGCCCCACCACAGGGCCGTGTCGCCGTAGGCACGATCGCGCAGTGGCGCGAGCCCGGCGGCGGCCCAATCGGGCGGCGCGGATCGGGAGGCGCGCTCGACGATGACGATCGCGTCGGGCGCGAGCAGGGGAGCGAGCAGGCGCAGATCCTCCGCCACCGTCTCGTCCGCGAGGTCGTAGGGCGGGTCGAGGAAGGCGAGGTCGTAGGTGCGGCGCGCGCCGCGCAGGAACGCCTGCACGGCCGACTGATGCACCGCGGCCTCGCGGCCGGCGGCCTTCGCGACGCGGGCCGCGTTGGCGCGCACGACCTGCGCCGCGCGCGGTGCCCGCTCGACGAGGTCGACGGCGGCGGCGCCCCGGCTGAGCGCCTCGAGACCGAGTGCCCCCGATCCCGCGTACAGGTCGACGACCGACGTGCCCTCGAGCAGGCCCGTCGTCTCGAGCGCGCCGAAGAGCGATTCCCGCACCCGGTCGCTCGTGGGCCGCGTGCCCGCGTCGGGCACGTCCAGCCGCACGCCCCCGGCCGCCCCGGCGATGATCCTCGTCACCCGATCACGATAGTTGACGCGCCGCGGAGCCTCGCCTCGGGCGAGGGGCCGCTGTCGGGGACCCGTCTTAGACTCGGCGCATGCCCTTCACGCTCGACACGCCGCTCGCGGGCGCCCTGCCGGCGAAGGAAGCGGGCGGGCTGAAGAAGGCGTTCGGCATGGAGAACGTCGGCGACCTCGTGGCGCACTACCCGCGCCGCTACGCGCTGCGTGGCGAGCTGACGCCCATCAGCGGGCTTGTCGAGGGCGAGACCGTCACGATCGTCGCCGAGGTCGTCGCCGTGAACAAGCGGCCCATGCGCAACCGCCGCGGCAGCATCCTCGAGGTCGTCATCAGCGACGGCCGCGGGCAGGCGAGCCTGACGTTCTTCAACCAGCCCTGGCGCGAGAACCAGCTCGCCGTCGGCAGCCGCGGCGTCTTCTCGGGCAAGGTCGGCTGGTACCAGGGGCGGCTGCAGTTCTCGCACCCCAACTTCCAGCTGTTCGAGGAGGGCGACGACGCCCTCCGGGCCGAGGAGTGGGCCAAGCAGCCCGTGCCGCTGTACCCGGCCACCGCCGCCATGCCGAGCTGGGACATCCAGAAGGCGATGGCGATCGTCCTGGACGGGCTCGGCGAGATCCCCGATCCGATCCCCGACGAGCTGCGCTTCCGCGAGTCGCTGCTCACGGCGCGCGAGGCGCTGGAGTTCGTGCACCGCCCCGCCACCGAGGAGCAGGCGCACGTGGCGCGGCACACGCTGCGCATGCACGAGGCGCTCGTGCTGCAGACGGCGCTGGCCCAGCAGCGGCAGTTCGTGCGGATGATGTCGGCCACGCGCCGCCCGGCGACCCCCGGCGGCCTGCTCGAGCGCTTCGACGCGGCCCTGCCGTTCGAGCGGACGCCCGATCAGGTCTCGGTGGGGCAGAGCATCGCGGCCGATCTCGTGGCGGACTGGCCGATGAACCGGCTCGTGCAGGGCGAGGTCGGCTCGGGCAAGACGCTCGTCGCGCTGCGGGCCATGCTGCAGGTGGCCGAATCGGGCGGTCAGTCGGCGCTCATCGCGCCCACCGAGGTGCTCGCGGCGCAGCACCTGCGCTCCATCACGCGCATGCTCGGTCCCGAGCTCGCGCCGCACCTCATGCCCACGCTGCTGACGGGCCAGATGGGCGCGGCCGAGCGCCGCAAGGCCGCCTTGCGGGTCGCGTCGGGGCAGGCGCTCATCGTCGTCGGCACGCACGCCCTGCTGAGCGAGAAGACGACCTTCGCCGACCTGGGCCTCGTCGTGGTGGACGAGCAGCACCGCTTCGGCGTGGAGCAGCGCGAGACGCTGCGGGCGAAGGGCACGACGCCGCACGCCCTCGTGCTCACCGCCACGCCGATCCCGCGCACCGTGGCGATGACGGTGTTCGGCGATCTCGACGTGTCGACGATCCGGACCATGCCGGCCGGGCGCGCGGGCATCGAGACCTTCGTCGCGCCCGTCGGCGAGAAGCCGGCGTGGTTCGGGCGCGTGTGGGAGCGGGCGGCCGAGGACGTCGACAAGGGCCACCAGGTGTTCGTCGTGTGCCCCGCCATCGACCTCGAGGCGAAGGGCGCCGCCGCCGTCGAGGACGATCCGGACGCGCTCGCGCCGCCCGTGGAGGGCGAGCGGACCGGGCCGCGCTGGGGCGTCGTGCAGCTGGCGGAGCTGCTCGCGACGCACCCGCGCGTGGGGCGCCTGCGCATCGCGACGCTGCACGGCAAGATGCCCGGCGAGGAGAAGGATCGCATCATGCAGTCCTTCGCCGCGGGCGACATCGACGTGCTCGTGGCCACCACCGTGATCGAGGTGGGGGTGGACGTGCCGAACGCGTCGACCATGATCATCCTCGACGCCGACCGCTTCGGCGTCTCGCAGCTGCACCAGCTGCGCGGTCGCGTGGGCCGCGGGGGAGTGCCGGGCCTGTGCCTGCTCGTCACCGAGGCCCCGCCCGAGACGCCCGCCCGCGCCCGGGTCGAGGCGGTCGCCGCTACGCTCGACGGCTTCGAGCTGGCCGAGGTCGACCTCGAGCTGCGCGGCGAGGGCGACGTGCTCGGCGACGCGCAGTCCGGCGTCCGCTCGTCGCTGCGGCTGCTGCGCGTGATCAAGGACGCCGGGCTCATCGCGCGGGCGCGCGGGGCCGCCGAGGCGATCCTCGAGGCGGACCCGCTGCTGGATGCCCACCCGGGGCTCGCCGACGCGCTGCGCCGTCGGGTGACGCAGCAGGAGCGCGCGGCCCTGTCCAAGGCGTGACGCCTGCCGGTGCCTCGTCGCCGGGAAGCCCGGCGCGTGCCAGTAGGCTGAGGATCATGAGCAGCCGGATCGCCGTCGTGCCCGGATCGTTCGATCCGCCGACCCTCGGACATCTCGACGTGATCCGCCGGGCGGCGCACCTCTACGACCAGCTGCACGTGCTCGTGGTGCACAACCCCGACAAGGAGGCGATGCTGCCGATCGCGCAGCGCCTTGCCCTGCTGGAGGAGTCGATCCAGGACGCGGGCATCGCCGGCGACATCGTGATCGGCTCGTGGAGCGTGGGCCTGCTCGTCGACTACGCGCAGGAGGTGGGTGCGGGCGTGCTCGTGAAGGGCATCCGCACGCAGGCCGATGTCATCTACGAGACGCCGATGGCGGTCGTGAACAACCACCTCGCCGCCGTCGAGACGGTCTTCCTGCTCGCCGATCCGGCCAACTCGGTCGTCTCCAGCTCGCTCGTGCGGCAGGTGGCCGGCCTCGGCGGCGACGTGTCGCCGTATGTGCCCGGCCCGGTGGCCCGCTACCTCGCGCAGGCGACGTCGAGCGAGTTCTGACCGGCCCTGGGTCCGCCCGTCGCCGGTAGGATGGATGGGTGAAGACGCGACTGTCCGGACCCTTCGTGCTGCCCGCGCGCGACATCGTCCGCAAGCCCGGCGAGATGCGGGAGCATCACCTCGTCGTGCCCGCGCCCGCGCGCTGGGGTGAGGGGATCGTCACGGTGGAGAAGGGGCGCGAGCTCGATCTCGACGTGCGTCTCGAGTCGGTGCACGAGGGGGTCCTCGTCACGGGCGAGGTCGAGACCGTCTATGAGGGCGTGTGCGGGCGCTGCCTGCGCGACCTCGCGGAGCGCGTCGAAGTCGAATTCCAGGAGCTTTTCGAGTACCCTGGTCAGGAAGCGGCTGACTTCGAAGTTCAAGACGACCACGTGGATCTTGAAAATCTGGTCAGAGACGCCATTGTCCTCGCGCTTCCATTCCAGCCGGTGTGCCAGCCGGATTGCCCCGGGCTCGACCCGATCACGGGTGAGCGTCTGGCGGAGAGCTCCGGTGCAGCGCAGCAGGAACCGGTCGATCCCCGGTGGGCTGCGCTCCAGGAATTCACCGACCCGAATGGTTCGGCGCGTTAAGGCGCCGCCCCGAGCACAGAAGAGAGTCAGTCATGGCAGGTAACCCCCCGAAGCGGAAGGTCTCCCGTTCCAACACGCGCTCGCGTCGCGCGCAGTGGAAGGCCGAGGCGACCCCCCTCGTCAAGACCGTCGAGAACGGCAAGGTCGTCTACAGCCGTCCCCACCAGGCCAAGGTCGTGACGGACTCGCAGGGCACCGAGCTGTTCCTGGAGTACAAGGGCCGCAAGGTCGCCGACGTCTGATCCCCGTCACGTGACGGAGATCCAGACTCACAGGTCTCTGATCGAGAAGCTCGGCGTCGACATCGAC
>NZ_JBMDJT010000016.1:0-55859 GCF_057809335.1 Microbacterium sp. FG3
CTCTGCCTGTCGTTCCTTCCTGGTAACGACCGTCTACAAGAAGTGTCACACCCCATCCTCCGCGCGGAAGGTTTTTCCTGCCCCTGCGTGGCCAAGATCGAGAAGCAGGTCGGCCGCCTCAAGGGTGTCCAGAACGTGAAGGTCCACTTCGCCTCCGCCCGCATCGAGATCGACCACGACGCCGAGCGCGTTTCGGTGGATGACCTTGTTGCCGCCGTCGTGAAGGCCGGCTACAAGGCCACGCCCGCGGCCTTCTAACGCCAGCGGGCCCCACAGGGCCCGCTCACATTTCCCCCTTCATCCTGCCGGTACGCCGGCTCAAGACGCAGAAAGGTCGTACCCGAAAGTGAACAGGCTCCAGAAATGGGTCTATGGAAACTGGTCCGTTCCCGTCGTGTCCGGCGTGCTCATCATCATCTCGTTCGCCCTCCAGTGGCTGGGCGGAGGTGTCGCCAACCTCGCCGTCAGCCCGCAGTGGTGGCTGGACGCCGGCACCCACGCCGCGCATGCCAGCGCGGCCTTCACCCTCGGGGATGTCTTCATGATCGCCGCGGCCGCCGTCGCCGGCTACGGGATCGTACTCAAGGCGGTTCGCGCGCTGATCGCCAAGGTCATCGGCATCGACCTGCTGGTGTCGGTCGCGGCCATCGGCGCTGTCATCATCGGCAACTTCTGGGAGGCCGCGGCGGTGACGTTCCTGTTCGCCATCGGCCACGCCCTGGAAGCTGCCACCTTGAACAAGACGCGCTCGGCACTGGCCGAACTGGTCGCTGTCGCCCCGGATTCCGCGACCGTCGTGCGCGACGGTCAGCAACAGGAGGTCCCTGCCGCGCAAGTGAGAATGGGCGAGATCGTGCTGGTCAAGAACGGCGCGAAGGTCCCCGTCGACGGTCGAGTCGTCTCGGGCACCGGCGCCATCGATGAGGCCTCGATCACCGGCGAATCGATCCCGGTGGAAAAATCCAAGGGCGGACAGGTCTTCGCCGGCACCGTCTCCCGCGGCGGTTTCCTGCAGGTGCTGGCCACCGGCATCGGGGCCGATACCACCCTAGCCCGGATCATTCACCGGGTCGAGGAGGCCCAGGACGCCAAGGCCCGCACCCAGGCGTTCATCGACCGCTTCTCCGGCTGGTACACCCCCGCGGTGATGGTGCTGGCCCTGGCGGCCGGACTGATCTCCGGCGACGTGGTGCTGGCCCTGACTCTGCTGGTCATCGGCTGTCCCGGCGCCCTGGTGATCTCCATCCCGGTCGCGATCGTGGCCGGCATCGGCCGCGCCGCCCGCAACGGCATCCTGATCAAGGGCGGCGAATTCCTGGAGACCTCGGCGAAGATCTCCGCGGTCGCCGTGGACAAGACCGGCACCCTGACCGAGGGACGCCCGCAGCTGACCGACGTCGTCGTCCTGGACTCGGCGTTGGAGCGCAGCGAGGTGCTGCGCTGGGCTGCCGCCGCTGAGGCCGGCTCCGAACACCCGCTGGCCCGTCCCATCCTGGACACCGCCCAGGCCGAGGGAGTAGGCCCGCACGGCATCCCCGGCACGGTCACCCCGGTCCCCGGCAAGGGCATCGTGTCCGATGTCGACGGTTGGCGGGTGCTGATCGGTAACCCGCCGCTACTACTCCAGTACGGCGTTGTCGATGACGGCAGCGCCGCCCAGGCGGCGGAATCGCTGGCCGCCGAGGGCAAGACGCCGATGATCGTGGCGGTCGATGACAAGGTGATCGGCGTCGTCGCCGTCGCCGATCAGGTCCGACAGGATGCACCCGAGATGGTCGCCCGCCTGCACCGGGCCGGCGTGGAGAAGGTGGTCATGCTCACCGGTGACACCCGGCTGGTGGCCGAGGCCGTCGGGAAGGCGACCGGGATCGACGAGATCCACGCCTCCCTGCTTCCCGAGGACAAGCTGGACGTGGTCGCGCAACTGCAGCAAGAGGGCCACACGATCGCCATGGTCGGCGACGGCGTCAACGACGCCCCGGCCCTGGCCACCGCGAACATCGGCGTGGCGATGGGGGCGGCCGGCTCGGCCGTAGCCGTGGAGACCGCGGACATCGCCCTGATGGGCGACAACCTGCTCAAGCTGCCGGAAGCTATCGGATTGGCCAAGCGGACCGTGTCCGTCATGCGGCAGAACATCGCGATCGCCCTGATCACCGTGGTGCTGCTGCTGGCCGGCGTCTTCGCCGGCGGAGTGACCATGTCGATCGGCATGCTCGTCCACGAAGCCTCCGTACTGGTGGTCATCGCCAACGCGATGCGACTACTGCGCAACGCCCGCGGCTCCACCACGATGCCCAAGAGCGAGAGGACCACCGGAACAGCGGCGCAACAGGTCCACGCCTGACATCGAACCCGCGTAAGCGGCAAACAGGTACCCAGCCGCTACCGCTCCCGGCGCGGGACACACCGACAAATTCACAACAACGACCCGAACACCGAAAACGAAAAACGCAACTGGAGGAGAGCAATCATGAACGGAAAGAACTTCACCCTGGGAGACAACGTCGAGCATTTCACCATCGCGGACGTGGCCCGGGACAACCCCGACTTCCGGAAGGTGCTGTGGACCGGTGAACACGCCCAGATCGTGGTGATGACCATCCCGCCCGGCGGCCAGATCGGCGACGAGGTCCACGAGCACACCGACCAGATCCTGACCTTCGTCTCCGGCACCGGCGAAGCCGATCTCAACGGCCACACCCACCCCATCGATGCCGGTGACCAATGCGCGGTACCGGCCGGAGCCCGGCACAACTTCCGCAACACCGGCGACGAGCCGCTGCTGCTCTACACCATCTACAGCCCACCGGAGCATGCTGCCGGCGCCGCCTTCGCGACCCGGGAGGAAGCCGACGCCGCCGAAGCCGCCGGTGAGGACGAACCCCCTCGGCTCTGACCCCCATCGTCACGTTATCTAGGGCACTAAGACACACCGCTCAGATCAGAAGGAGATCGCATTCATGTCCAAGGTCTACGTCTTCACCGACTACGGCGGACCCGAAACCCAGCAGCTGATCGACCGGCCTATTCCGGAGCCTGGACCCGGGGAACTGGCCATCGAGGTCCGGGCCGCCGGTGTGAATCCGGCCGACTGGAAGATGCGCGAGGGCCGGCTGGGTCGTGCCTGGTCGTTGCCGGCGCCGATGGGCCGTGAAGCCGCCGGCGTGGTCATCGCGGTGGGCGGCGGGACCGAAGGCTTCGCGGTGGGCGATGAGGTGCTCGGCCTGGTGGCGCCCGGGCAGGGCGGACTGGCCGAGCACACGCTCTTGAGCGCCTCCACCACTGTGGCCAAGCCCGAGGAGATCTCCTTCATCGACGCCGCCACCATTCCGGTGGCCGCAGCCACCGCCTATGACGCCACCCACCAAATCGAACTGGAACCAGGCCAGACCCTGCTCTTGTTGGGCGCTGGCGGCGGGGTGGGGCTGATGGCCGCGCAGATCGGCCGGGTACACGAGTTCACGGTCCTCGGCGTGGCCGACGTGGCCAAGCGGGAACTGATCGAGTCCACCGGTGCGGCCTTCATCGGATCCGGTTCGGGCGTGGCCGATCGCGTGCGAGAAGTCGCTTCCAGCGTCGACCTGATCGTCGATCTTGTCGGCGGTGACGCGCTGCGTGCCGTCGCCGATCTGGTGGCCGATCCGGGGCGGATTATCTCCGCGGCCGATCCGGACGCCGCGGTCGAACTGGGCGGCCGGGGCTTGGCACGTACGACTGAGGCCATGGGGAAGATCACCGAGGTGATCCAGTACGGGCTGGTCGACCCCCATGCGGACACCCAGTACGACCTCAATGACGCAGGTCAGGCGATCGCAGCCGTGGAGACCGGGCACGCCGGCGGCAAGGTCGTCGTGGTTCCCGAAGGCTGATCAGCCATGCCGGGCGTGGGGGCGAGTTGCGTACTGCGGATGCCCTTACGCAACGCGTCCATCATGGCCCGATCTGCGTCGTCGCTGACGAGGGCGCGAACCTCGTCCCTGGCACGTGATGATGTCAGCCGCACTGGTGCGGACTCGCCGAACTCGGGAAGGTCGACCTGACGTGACCAGCGCCGTCGCCGTGCGTCATTGTGAAGCCGACGACCTCGTCCCCGCGGGTCGCGACGATCGTGTCGGCGATCCGCTCGCGTGACCGCCGCGCGAAGGACTCGGGCGTGCGCGCCGCGACGAGGGTTTCGGGCACATGGCCGAGGTGGGCGTCGCGCCACCCGACCCGCCAGATCGCGGCGATCGCCTCGGCATCCGCCGGCAGCGCGGGGCGGATCAGGACGTCGCTGGGCGACGGTGACCCTTCGGGGAGAGATGCCGACACCGGTCCGTTCTCGTGGCGCTGCACAGAGCCAGTACATCGCGGAGTCGCGCGCGTCGGCAAGTCGCCCGCGGGCCCGCGCGTCCGTTGCGCGCGGGCCCGCGGCCGCGGTCAGAGGGTGAGCAGCACCTTGGTGGCGCGGCGCTCGTCCATCGCGCGGTAGCCCTCGGCAGCGGCCTCCAGTGGGAGAGTGAGGTCGAACACCTTGCCGGGGTCGATCTTCCGGTCCCAGATGAGCTGGATCAGCTCGGGCAGGAAGCGGCGCACGGGGGCGGGGCCGCCGTGCAGGTGCACTCCCGTGAAGAACAGGTCGAGCCCGTCCAGCTGCACGCCGTGCGAGACGCCGACGTAGCCGACGTAGCCGCCCGCGCGGGTGGAGTGGATCGCCTGCCACATCGACTCCTGGGTGCCCACGGCCTCGACGGTGCCGTGCGCGCCGTAGCCGCCCGTCAGCTCCTTCACCTTCGCGGCGCCGGCGTCGCCGCGCTCCTCGATGATGTCGGTCGCCCCGAACTGGCGCGCCAGCGCCTGCCGCTCCGGGTGGCGGCTGAGCACGATGATCCTCTCGGCGCCGAGGTGCTGAGCGGCGAGCACGGCCGACAGACCCACGGCGCCGTCGCCGACGATCGCGATCGTCTTGCCCGGTCCGGCCTCGGCCGCCACCGCACCGAACCAGCCCGTGCCGAGGACGTCGGAGGCGGCGAGCAGCGACGGGATGAGGTCGGCATCGGGCTGGCCCGGCGTCGCGACGAGCGTGCCGTCGGCGAGCGGGACCCGCGCGTACTCGGCCTGCGTGCCGACAGCGCCCATCATCACGTTGTGGACGCAACGGGATTGGTAGCCCGCCTGGCAGATCTCGCACGTGTTGTCGGAGGCGACGAACGAGCCGACGACGAAGTCGCCCACCTTCACGTTCTTCACGTCGGCGCCGATCTCGGTGACGACGCCGACGTACTCGTGCCCCATGGCCTGCGGCGTCGCCGCCAGCGCCTCGACACCGCGGTAGGGCCACAGGTCGGAACCGCAGATGCAGCTCGCGGCCAGCCGGATGACGGCGTCCGTCGGCTCCTGGATCGACGCGTCCTCGCGCTCCTCGACGCGGACGTCGCCGGGGGCGTACATCATGACTCCACGCATGCGTGGTCTCCTTCGTGAGATCGTTCGTGCGGAACGAGGCGCCCCGCCGATGCGGCGACTGTCTCAGAGACAAGTCAACGCCCTTCCGCGTCGGAATGAGAGGCCTCAGCAGACCCCCTCACGCAGGTGCGGGGCGCCGCGCTGACGGGTTCCATCAGGCCCTCCCTCGCATCGCGTCGGAGGCATACCGTGGACGACATGGACAATCGATCCGAGGTACGCGAGTTCCTCATGACGCGTCGCGCGCGCGTGTCGCCGCAGCGGGCGAGCGTGGAGACGTTCGCCGATCGCCGGCGCGTGCCCGGCCTGCGGCGCGAGGAGGTCGCGCGGCTGGCCGGCATGAGCGTGGACTACTACACCCGACTCGAGCGTGGCAATCTGCGCGGCGTCTCGGACTCCGTGCTCGAGGCGATCGCGCGCGCCCTCCTGCTCGACCAGGCCGAGCGCGAGCACCTCTTCGACCTGGCGCGGAACGCCAACCCTGTGGGAGTGCGCCCGCAGCGGGGCCACGGCGACACGCCCGTGCGGCCCGAGCTGCACTACTTCCTCGACGCGCTCGTGACGGCGCCCGCGTTCGTGCAGAACAACCGCATGGACCTCGTCGCCGCCAACACGCTCGGCTATGCGATGTACGCGCCGATGTTCGCCGGATCCGCGCGGCCCGCGAACTTCTCGCGCCACATCTTCCTCGATCCGTCGTCGCGCGATTTCTATCCGGACTGGGATCGCGCGGCGTGGACGAACGTGACGATCCTGCGGCGCGAGGCGGGGCGCAGTCCCCACGACAAGCGCCTGCACGCGCTGATCGGCGAGCTGTCGACGCAGAGCCTGGAGTTCCGCGAGTACTGGGCGGCACACGATGTGCGCCGCCACTACGCCGGCCAGAAGACGTTCCGGCACCCGGTCGTCGGCGAGCTCGAGCTGCACTACCAGACGCTCGAGTTGGATCAGGACCCGGGACTGGCGATGACCGTGTACCTGGCGACGCCGGGATCGTCCACGGAGCAGTCGCTGCGGCTGCTGTCGGCCTGGGCGGCCACGGAGGCGGCCCCGCAGATCGCCGCCTACGCGGCGGCCCTGTGAGGCCGGCGATGACCGGTTCTGACGCACGCTAGCGGCGCAGGGCCGAGGGGCGGGGCAGGCCGAGGTCCTCGAGCAGGTCACCGAGGGCGCGGTCGAGCTCGGCACCGGCCTGCGTGAGCTTGTTGATGCCGAATGCCGCCAGAGGCGCGCTCGGCAGCTCGAGGCTCAGCACCGTGCCGGGGCGGCGGGCGGCGTGCGCCTCGACGCGGATGGGGGAGTAGAGCATGGTCCCGGCGTCGTGGCGGAACAGCCGGGCCGCGATGCCGTGATGCGCGATGAGCCACACCGCGCTGCGTGCGTCGCCGCCGGCGTGCCGCAGCAGCTCGTCGGGGCGGGAGGTCCACACGCGCACGAATCCGCTCGGCGACTCCCACTGCACGCCGCGGACGAAGGCGGACCACTCCGCGCCCTCCGCCTGCGCCGCCGCCTCCGCGTCGGGCAGCGCGGGCACGGCCCGCTCGAACGCGGCCACGAGCGCGTCGAACTGGGCGTTCGTGTCGAGCCGGATGCGTCGGGCCGCGTACTCGATCGTGCTCTCCTCTGCGGCGTAGCTCATGCGTCCATTCAACTCCGTCGCGGCCAACACGCGGCGTATACCGCCGCCGCCCGCGGCGGGCAACCCCGTGGGGCGCGGCGCATCGCGCCCGTACTCTCGACGCGATCCCGCGGTTCGCGCGGGAGCCCCGTCCGGCGACGCAGGAGCGCGCATGAGCACAGAGCAGGTCAGGCGCGAGGCCCCGCCGATGCCCGCCGCGCAGGCGCGGCTGCTCGCGAGGCGGCGCACCGAGCAGAAGGGGAACGTCCTCGTCCGGTGGATCACCTCCACCGACCACAAGACCGTCGGGTACATGTACCTCATCGCGTCGCTGATCTTCTTCCTCTTCGGCGGCGTGATGGCGCTGATCATCCGCGCCGAGCTGTTCGCGCCCGGCATGCAGATCCTGCCGACGAAGGGGCAGTACAACCAGCTGTTCACGATGCACGGCACCGTGATGCTGCTGATGTTCGCGACGCCGCTGTTCGCCGGGTTCGCGAACGCGATCATGCCCCTGCAGATCGGGGCGCCCGACGTGGCGTTCCCGCGCCTGAATGCGTTCTCGTTCTGGCTGTTCTTCTTCGGCTCGCTCATCGCGCTGGGCGGCTTCCTCACCCCGCAGGGCGCGGCCTCGTTCGGATGGACGGCGTATCAGCCGCTCGCCAACGCCACCTTCACACCCGGCGTGGGCGGCAACCTCTGGATGACTACGCCGAGGAGGACCGGTTCGGCTGGATGAACCAGCTCTCCACGGTGGGGGCCGTGCTGCTGGGCGCGTCGATGATCCCGTTCTTCCTGAACGTGTGGATCACCGCGCGCCGGGCGCCGAAGGTGACCGTGGACGACCCCTGGGGCTACGGCGGATCGCTCGAGTGGGCCACGAGCTGCCCGCCGCCGCGCCACAACTTCACGTCGATCCCGCGCATCCGCAGCGAGCGGCCCGCCTTCGACCTGCACCACCCCGAGGCTCCGGTGCCCGTGGGCATCGGACCGGCCAAGGATGCGCCCGAGGCGCCGGCGGTCGACGCGGAGGACGGCAAGACGAGATAGCCGGACCGATCGGGTGTCGGAGGCTCCCGCCAGGATCGAAGGGTGGCGGATGGAGAGCCGACGAGGATCGCGCGGGCATTGACGGCCGTCGGCTGCGCGGGGTGCGCGCTCGTCGCCGCGGCACTCGTGCTGGTGCCGGCGCTCATGTTCATCGTCGGGGGCATCGGCTGGCTGTTCCGCTGACCGGACCGGCGCCGGGGAGCGGCGACCGGGTCGTCAGAGCACGGGGCCCGACGCGTCGATGATCCGCTGCAGGCACAGCGCGGCGGTCAGCAGGCGGTCGGCGGAGGAAGGATGCGGCGCGACGCGCGCGTCCACCGTCTCGCGGAATCGATCCACCGCCTGCTGGGCGGAATCCAGCCGGCCGCGCTCGGACGGCTCGTCGGGCGGAGCCTCGACGAGATCCGCGGCGCGCGTGATGGCCTCGCTCAGCCGATCGCGCAGGTCGGGGTCCTCGGGCAGCGCGCGGGTCTCGGCGCTCACCAGGGTCTCGGCCAGCTCTCGCGTCGCGGCCGTGGTGCGCTCGAGCGCGCGCATCCGGCGCAGGTTCTGGTCCTGCACCTGCTGCCGCCCCCGCGCGCGGGGGTTGGCGACGCGGCTCTCGTCGGCCTCGCGCACCTCGTCCGCGACGGCCGCGGCCGTGGCGCTCAGCTCGCGCAGGCCGCTCTCGATCTCGTCCGGCTCGGCCTCGCCGGCGGCGACGGCGTCGGCCACCGCACGCAGCTGCGCCGCCGCGACCGAGCGCAGCGCGGAGAGCCGCTCGCTCGCGCGGCGCAGGTACAGCGGCGGGAACACCAGCAGGTTCACGGCGACGCCGACGACCACGCCGAACGCCATGGTCACGAGGTAGGAGACGGAGAACTCCTCGATGCTGCGCCCGCCGAGCAGCAGGGTGAACAGGCCCGCCATCGCGATCCACTCGCGGCCGGCGCCGAGCGCCCGGATGCCGCCGAGCGCGACGCCGACGCCGACCACGAGCGCCACGGCTACGATGCCGGGGACATCGGCCCACACGAGCAGCAGCGCCGCGATGCCCACGCCGATGCCCAGCGCCAGTCCGAGGAGCGCGAGCGCGCCGGAGCGGAGCGAGCGCGCGAGCGTGGGATACATGCTCACGAGCACGCCGAGCGGCGCGTAGTACGAGTACTCGTCGGCGGTGAAGGGGATCAGCGGGGCGACGTACCAGGCGATCGCGGCGGCGACCGCCGTCTTGGCGGCGAGCAGAAGGCGCGGCTGGTCGCCGAGGTCGCGCGCCACGGCGACCGCCGCGCCGCGGATGTCACGAGCCATGGTCACGCCGGCCGCTCAGTCCCCGCCCTTCTCGCGCTGTTCGTCCGCCTTCTTCTGGGCCTCCTCGGCCTGCTTCTGGGCCTCTTCGGCGTCCTTGCGCGCCTGCTCGTCGGCCTTCTTCTGCGCCTCCTCGGCCCTCTTCTGGGCCTCCTCGGCGCGCTTGCGCTCCTCCTCGGCGCCCTTCGCCGCCTCGTCCGGCCCGCCCTGCGGTCCGTTCTGCACGGTCTCGGAGCCGGTGCCGGAGCCGGAGTGGGCGGGCTCGGTCGCGTCGTCGTCGGCCGGAGCCGGCGGCACGACGGCGGGGGCCTCGGGCTCGACGGACTCCTCGGTGACGACGGGGGCCGCGGTGGGCGTGAAGGCGTCGAGGGCGAAGGCCCCGCCGACCGCGACCGCCGCCGCGGCGAGCGCCAACCCCGCGGCGAGCCGGCGGCGGCGAGGAGGACGCGCGGCGACGGCGGGCGCGGCGAGCGGCGCGGTATGCGGCAGCACGCTCGTCGCGGCGGGCGTGGTCTCGTCCGCGGGCATCGGGAGCGTGGGCTGCGTCGCGGTCGCGCTCGCGCGCGGGGGAGCGATGGCGCGCGCCTCGAGCGCCACCTCGATCGCCGAGGGGCGCGCGGCGGGATCGTCGGCCGTCATCCGGCGCAGCAGCGCCGCCCAACCCGACGGCAGGGCGTCGGGCAGCTCGACCGTGAGGGCGTGCCGGGCGGCGAGGGCCTCGTTGGGCGCCGAGGCCGGGAACGCACGCTCCCCGGTGAGCGCCTCGAGCAGCACGAGGCCCAGCGAGTAGATGTCGGCGGCCGGCGACGGCTCCGCGCCGCGCAGCTGCTCGGGCGCCAGGTACGACAGCGTGCCGATCACGACGCCGGGCGAGGTGAGCCGCGCCTCGCCGAGCAGGTAGGCGATCCCGAAGTCCGCGAGCTTCGCGCGGTAGACGCGCCCCGGCGTGCCGGAGGGAGCGAGCAGCACGTTCGACGGCTTGACGTCGCGATGTACCACGCCGGCGGAGTGGACGGCGTGAAGCGCCTCGGCCAGCTCGGCGCCGAGCTCCGCCACGTCGGCGGCCGGCAGGGGCCCGCGCCGCATGCGATCGCTCAGCGTGGGCCCGTCGACGTACTCCATCACGAGGTACTCGGGCCCGCCCGGCGAGAACCGGGCGTCGAAGAGGGTGACCAGGCCCGGGTGGCTGAGGGAGGCGAGGGCGATCGACTCGCTGCGCGCCGATCGGGCGCCCGCCGCCTCGAGTCCGGTGCGCATCATCTTCACGGCGACGGTGCGGCCGAGCGCCGTGTCGTGCGCGCGGTAGACGGTGGCCATGCCGCCGGCGCCGACGCATTCGCTGAGCTGGTAGCGGCCCTCGAGCAGGGGCGCGGTGCTCTCCATCGACGGTGAACTCAACTCGTCCTCCTCGGACCCGGCCGGGACGGCTTCCCTGCACCCGACGATAGAGAGGGGCGGCGAGGAGCCGCGGGGGTCTTGACGAATGCCGGAACGCGTGCAACGTCCCCGCCGGGGAGCGGCCGCCTCGCCGGCGGGACAGCGAGTGCGGGCGTCATCCGCCCATTCTCCCGCGCGGGCCGCGAGGCCAACCTCCAGCCGCCTGCGTCAGGATCGGGGGGTGGCATCCAGAAGGCGCGGGGTCGGGACGGTCGTGGGCGTGGTCGCGCTCGTCGGCGTCCTCGCCGTGTGGGGCGTGGTCACGCTCGTCGGCGCGCTGAGCGGATTCCGGCCGGCGCAGGCGTGGCGGCCGGCGACCTCGGCTCCCGCGCCGCCCGATCCGCTCTCGGCGGCCCCCGCCGAGGCGCCGGGGCCCGCGGGCGAGGCCGCGGATCCGATCTGGTTGGCCGAGACCGCATGGGCCACCGGCATCCCCGAGCGCGCGCTGCGCGCGTACGTCGCCGCCGACGCCCGCGCGCGGGCCGAGGGCTGCGCGGCCGGCTGGAACACTCTGGCCGGCATCGGCTGGGTCGAGAGCCGGCACGGCACGATCCACGGCGGCGCGGTGGATGCCGACGGCGTCGCGCGCCCGGAGATCCGCGGCATCCCGCTGGACGGCACGAACCGCACGCTCGCGATCCCCGACACGGATGGCGGCGCGCTCGACGGCGACACCGAGTGGGATCGCGCCGTCGGGCCGCTGCAGTTCATCCCGGAGACGTGGGGGAGGTGGGCGGTCGACGCCGACGGCGACGGCACGGCGAGCCCGCACAGCATCGACGACGCGGCGGCCACGGCCGCCCGCTACCTGTGCCGCCTCGACAGCACGCTCGAGGATGCCGACGCGTGGATCCGCGCCGTGCGGTCGTACAACGACACGCTCGACTACCAGACGCAGGTGGCGCGCGCCGCCGTCCGATACGCGTCCGCCGACTGAGCCCGCCGGGACGCGGACCACTACCGTTCCCGAACGCGTTGCCTGCGCGTAACCTTCGTCGGCCGATTCGTTCACCGTGGGGGCGCAGGGTGAACACATGGTGGGCGAATCGGTGCTCGCGTGGGTGGAATCGCCGCTGCAGCTCGTCGGTGCGGCGGAGTGGGCGGCCGCGCACGGTCGCACGGTCGACCTCGCCGCGCGCGTCACGCCCCAGGTGCCCGAGACGGCCGACGAGCTGATCCGGCGCGGCGCCGCCTTCGCCGACAAGCAGCCGTACTTCGGCATCCCGTGGCGCATGCTCGCCTCTCACAGCCACTGGCTCGTGGGCGACGGCTTCTCCGGCCAGTTCCGGATGGCCGCGGCCGTGCTGCGTCCCCGGCGCGTCACCTTCCTGGACGACGGGCTCAACACGCTGGCCTTCGCCGACGCCCTCGCCGGCACGCGGCCCTATCGCCGCCCCGGCGTCGCCGAGCGCGGCCTCACGACGCGCATCGCGCCGCTGGCCCTCGATCACGTGCGCCGCCGCTCGCTCGCCGGCGACGCCGACCTGTTCACGGCCTTCCCGCTCGGCGGCGCGCGCGAGAAGGCGGTGGCCGACTACGCCCTGCGGGTGCAGCGGCACGCGTTCGAGTGGCTGCGCGCATCCGCGCCCAGCGACGCCGTCGCCTCGACGATCGACGGAGATCGGATCGTGCTCGGCACGGCGCGCTCGGTCGACGGGCACATGCGCCGCTCGGAGCACCTCGCGTGGGTCGCGCGCGAGGCATCCGCCGGACCCGTCACCTACCTGCCGCATCGGCGCGAGCCCGACGAGCTGCTCGAGGCCGTCGCCCGCATCCCGCGCGTGCGGGTCGTGCGCCTGGGACTGCCGGTGGAGGTCGCGCTGGCGGGCCTGGGGCGCCCGATCGAGGTGCGCACGCTGCTGTCGAGCACCCTGACGACGCTGCCGATCGTGCTCGCGGGCACGGGCAGCACGATCGTCGAGGCCACCAGCGCGCCATCGCGCAACCGGATGGGGTCCTCGTCGTGAGCGAGGCCGTCGCGATCATCCCCGCGCGCGGCGGTTCCAAGGGAGTCCCGGGCAAGAACCTGCGCACCGTGGGCGGTGTGCCGCTCGTGGCGCGCGCCATCGCGGCCGCGCGCGCGGCGGCCGGCATCGACCGGGTGGTCGTCACGACCGACGACGACGACATCGCATCGCTCGCGGCCGAGTGGGGCGCCGAGATCGTGCGCCGCCCCGCCGAGCTCGCGGGCGACGGCGCCAGCTCGGAGAGCGCGCTGCTGCACGCGCTCGACGAGCTCGCATCGCGCGGCGTCGAGGTCGGCGCGCTCGCGTTCCTGCAGGCGACGTCGCCGTTCATCGACGCCGCGGCGCTCGCGGAGGCCGTGCGCCGGGTGCGCGAGGGCGAGGCCGACAGCACCCTGTCGGCCGTGGAGACCTACGGCTTCCTGTGGCGGCGCACGGCGGAGAGCGCCGAGGGCGTGAACCACGACGCGGCGCACCGCCCGCGGCGGCAGGATCGCGAGCCCCACTACCTCGAGACCGGCGCGTTCTACGTGATGGACGCCGCGGGCTTCCGGAGCGCGCGTCACCGGTTCTTCGGCCGCGTCTCGCTCGTCGAGGTGCCCGAGCGCACCGCTCTCGAGATCGACACGCTCGAGCAGCTCGAGCTGGCGCGCGCGATCGCGGTGAGCGCGGGCGAGAGCACCGGCGACCGGATCGACGTCGACGCGGTCGTCACCGACTTCGACGGCGTGCACACCGACGACACCGTGTCGGTGTCGGGCGACGGCGGCGAGCAGGTCCGCGTCAGCCGCTCCGACGGCATGGGCGTGAGCCTGCTGCGCAAGGCCGGCATCCCCATCCTGATCCTGTCGACCGAGACCCACCCCGTCGTCACGGCGCGCGCGCGCAAGCTGCGCGTCGACGTGCTGCAGGCGCAGGACGACAAGGCGGCGGCGCTGCGGCGCTGGGCCGAGGAGCGCGGCATCCCGCTGTCGCGCGTGGCGTACCTCGGCAACGACGTGAACGACCTGCCGGCGCTCGAGATCGTCGGCTGGCCCGTGGCAGTGCCGGAGGCGCATCCGCTCGTCCTCGCCGCCGCGCGCGTCGTGCTCGACCGACCGGGCGGGGGCGGCGCCGTGCGCGACCTCGCCGATCGCGTGCTGCGGGCACGCGACCACCGAACCGGGCGGCATCTCGAGGCCGCCTCAGCACCAACCAGGGAGAACACATGACCGTCCGCATCGGATCGCGCGTGATCGGCGGGGGCCACCCCGCGTACGTGATCGCCGAGATCGGCCTCAACCACAACGGCGACGTGGAGCTCGCGAAGCAGCTCATCGACGTGGCCGCGGAGGCCGGAGCCGACGCCGTCAAGTTCCAGAAGCGCACGCCCGAGATCGCCACCCCGGAGCACATGCGCGACATGCCGCGCGAGACGCCGTGGGGCACGATGACCTACCTGGAGTACCGCCACCGCGTGGAGTTCGGGCGCGAGGAGTACGTGGCGATCGGCGACTACGCCACGCTGCGCGGGCTCGACTGGTTCGCGTCGCCGTGGGACGTGCCGAGCGTGGAGTTCCTCGAGGACCTCAACGTCGTGGCGCACAAGGTCGCCTCGGCCTGCCTCACCGACGGTGAGCTGCTCGAAGCGCTGCGCGCGTCGGGCAAGCCGATCATCCTCTCCACGGGCATGTCGACGATGGAGCAGATCGATCGCGCCATCGGCATCCTCGGCACGGAGAACCTCGTGCTCATGCACGCGACGTCGACCTACCCGATGGAGCCTGACGAGGCGAACCTGCGCATGATCCGCGTGCTCAGCGACCGCTACCCCGGCGTGCCGGTGGGCTACTCGGGTCACGAGCGCGGCCTGCAGATCTCGCTCGCGGCGGTCGCGATGGGCGCCCAGGCCGTGGAGCGCCACATCACGCTCGACCGCACCATGTGGGGATCGGACCACGCGGCCTCGCTCGAGCCGACGGGTCTGAAGAACCTCGTCAGGGACATCCGCATCATCGAGAGCGCCTTCGGCGACGGCGTGAAGCGCGTGTTCCCCGGCGAGGAGGCCCCGATGGCGAAGCTGCGTCGCGTCACGGCGTGACGGACGCGCAGATCCCGCGGATCATCGCGGTCGCCGACTCCGACTCCTACGTCAAGTGGGCCGCGGCCCTGCTGGCGCCGGTGCCGGGGGCCGAGCTGATCGTGCTCGAGACCGAGCTGGTCGTCAGCCCCGCGCAGCAGCGCGCGGCGCTGGCGGGCAGCGGGCTCGAGCGCGTGCGGCGCGCGACGTACGACGAGCTGCCCGCGCTGCTCGCGGGGGCGAACGCCGTGCTGCTGGCCGCGCGCGGGCCGCTCGTGCGGGTGCTCGCGCGGCTGGCGGCGGGGCTCGATCCGGCACCCGTGATCCTCACGGGGCTGCCGGGCATCTCGATCCCCGCCACCTGGCTGGCCCTGCACTTCCGCCGCGGCTGCGACCTGTTCGTGCTGCACTCGCGCCGCGAGGTGCGGGAGTTCTCGGCCCTGGCGGCCGAGCGCGGCATCCCGCAGCGCTTCGGCCTCGCGACGCTGCCGTTCGCGCGCTCCGCGGAGCGCGTGGAGCGGGAGGGCACGGATCTCGTCTTCGCGGCGCAGGCGATCGTGCCGCGCCTGCGCGAGCATCGCGAGCACGTGGCGCGCCTGCTGGTGCGCGCCGCGCGCGCGCAGCCCGATCGCCGCGTCGTGCTGAAGCTGCGCGCGCGGCCGGGCGAGGCCGAGACGCATCGCGAGCTCGTGTCGTATCCGGAGCTGCTGGCGGAGCTGGGCGAGACACCGCCGAACCTCGTCATCTCGACGGCCCCGATGCGCGAGGCGCTCGAGACGGCCGAGGGGCTCGTCACCGTCAGCTCCACGGCGGCGATCGAGGCGGCGGCGCAGGGCGTGCCCGTGATCGCGCTCGACACGTTCGGCGTGTCGCGGCGGCTCATCAACCTCGTCTTCGAGGGCAGCGGGCTGTTGGCGGGGGATGAGGACGTCGTGGCGCGCCGGTTCCACCGACCGGCGCCCGAGTGGCTGGACGAGAACTACTTCCACGATCCGGCCGAGGACGACTGGCTCGCGCGCACGGCCGAGCTCGTCGCCCGCCGTCGCGCGGGCCTGCTCGCCCCGCACCGGGCGCCGCGCCGGCTGGGCGGACGCGCGCGCGACGCGTGGGAGCGCAAGCTCGCCCTGGGCGATCGCGACCGCTCGCTCAGCGGCACCCTGGCGTACGCCGTGGGCGTGCCGGCGCGGCGCGTGCTGCGCGCGGTGCGGCGCTGGACCGGCGGGCGCCGCGCCCGCGAGAGGGGATCGGCCTCGGCGGCGATGTGAGCGCCGGTGGCCGCCGTCGCCTCGGCGTCAGAGATCGATGATGCGATCCCGATCCCACGGCTCGCCCCAGCCGAGGCGCTCCAGCATCGCGTCGAGGATGTTCGCCGTGAACCCCCAGACGAGGTGATCGCGCCCGTCGATCCGCAGCCGCCAGGCGGGCCCGGAGAAGACGAGCTCCCCACGGCGCAGGCGGGTCGTCCAGCGGTTGGCCGGATCGACGAGGTCGGCGACCGGGGCGCGGAAGACCGACGAGGACTCGCCGTCGTCGACCACGCGCACGGGCGTCGGGCGCGCCCACCAGCCCAGCACGGGCGTGACCCGGTGCGCGGAGGGCGGCAGCGGCACCTCGGGCAGGGTGCCGAGCACCTCGACCCCCGTGGGATCGAGCCCGGTCTCCTCGACGGCCTCGCGCAGGGCGGCCTCGACGGGGCCGGCGTCGCCCGGGTCGATGCGCCCGCCGGGGAAGGCGACCTCGCCCGCGTGGCTGCGCAGCGTCGTGGCGCGCGCCAGCAGCAGCACGTCGAGGTCGCGCGAGACGGCATCGGCCTCGCGCACCGAGGGCGCGGCATCGAGCACGCCGAACAGCACGAGCACGGCGGCGGGGCGGAAGTGGTCCTCGAACGCGAACTCCGCCCAGCGCTCCGCGAGGCCGGCGTCGCCGACGAGGGCGCGCAGCTGCTCGCGCGCGGAGGCCGGCCGGTGCGTCATCACCTCCGACGTTACGCCACCGGCCGGCGCCCGAGGCGGGTGCGTACCCTGAAGGGGTGAGGCGGACGGCGAGCGGCACGGATCGGGCGACGCCCGGCACCGTCACCCGCGGGGCGACGGCGCTCGCTCTCGCCGTCACGGCGGCAGCCCTCGGGGTCGCGCCCGGCGGGCCCGCTCCGGCACCGGCCTCCGCCGCGCCGCCCGCCGACGATCCGGTCGCCGTCGTCGCCGCCGCGCCGGGGGACGTCTCCGCCGCAGCCGCCGACATGGCCGCGGGCATGGACGCGCGCGAGCTGGCCGGCACCGTCGTGATGGGTCACGTGGGCACGCAGGACCCGGCCGCGGCGGCGCGCTACCTCGACGCCAACGGGATCGGCGCGTTCCTGCTGATGGGCGCCAACGTGCCGGCGGACGAGACGGCGCTGCGGGCGCTGACGGCCGCGCTGCGCGGCGAGGGCGCCGCGCCTCCGCTGCTCGCGATCGACGAGGAGGGCGGCGTGGTGACGCGGCTGCCGTGGGACGACTTCCCGGCCGGCGGCGAGCTCGCCGCGGCGGATCCGCGCGCCACCGAGACGGCGTTCGCGGCGCGCGGCGCGCTCGTGGCGCGGGCGGGCGCGGGCGTGAACTTCGGGGTCGTGTCCGATGTGACCGGCGACGCCTCGTCGTTCATCGCGCCGCGCGTGCTCGGCTCGGAGCCGCGGGCCGCGGCCGAACGGGTCGCGGCGGCGACGGCGGGGGAGGCGCCCTTCGCGCTCACCACGCTCAAGCACTTCCCGGGTCACGGGCAGGTCGCGGCCGACTCGCACCACACGATCCCCGTGGCCGACCAGTCGTACGCCGACTGGCGCGAATCGACCGCGCGGCCGTTCGAGGCGGGCATCGACGCGGGCGCGCCGCTCGTGATGACGGGTCACCTCGTGTACCCCGACGTCGACGACGCACCCGCGTCGCTCTCTCCCGCATGGCACCGCATCCTGCGCGAGGAGCTCGGCTTCGGCGGGGTGGTGGTCACCGACGACCTCGGTATGCTGCTGGCCGGCGGCGACCCGCGCTACGCCGACCCGGTGGCGAACGCGGTCGCGGCGGTGGCGTCCGGCGCCGATCTCGTCGTGCACGTCGTCGGATCGGGGCCCGAGACGGCGGGCAGACTCGCCGACGGCATCGCCCGCGCCGTGGCCGACGGCACGCTCCCCGAGGACAGGCTGCGCGAGGCGGCGGAGCGCGTGCTGGCGCTGCGCCTGCGGCTCGGCGCTCAGACGGTGCTGCTGCCCGCCGACTGATCCGGCCCGCCGTCGCCGACAGGGTGGGCTCGAAGCCCTTGGGCTTGCGGGACACGAACCGGCCCGCGGCGCTGAGGAACTGCTGCGTGAACCGCTTGTGCCGGCGACCGTCGAGGGTGGTCTCCTCGCGGTGAACCTTCTGCACCACGACACCGTCAGGGCGGGCGTACTCGTAGGTGCGGACCCGCTCCCACTTCGCCTTGGAGAGGTCCTCGAGCTGGCCGTCGTCGGCCGTGTCGTCCTTGGTGATCCGCTCGGGCAGCTTCACCCGCGGGGCGCGGGGCTTCTGCGCCTTCCGGTCTCCGTCCTTGCGCTCCATCGGCTTGTCGAACAGGTCGGAGAAGGTCAGATCCAGCGCGGCGACGATGTCGCGGTTGTCGCAGTCCGCGTAGCAGCGGATCAGGGTCTTCTCATCGGCCGCGTCGTACGACACGTGCAGCGACCGCTTCTTGTCGTCGTGCACCGGGCACAGCGCCAGGAAGTGGTTGCCGCGCAGCGGCGCCGGCTTGAAACCGCGGGCGTCGAGGGCGTCCCAGACGCGATCGATCGAGCGGCGCCGGTCGTCAGGAAGGCTCACAGCGCACCCCCTCGATCATCGAGGCGGCACGGAGCGACCAGCTGCAGAAGGGTCAGGCCACGCACGTGTCAGCCCTCCCCCGCACGGCGGAGGAGACGCACGACGCGAATCTGAAACTGGAACAGTTTCGTGAAAAAGACAGAGTTCTGCGCTACCATCGCGTACGTACACCTCCTCACAGGTATGCGAAACGCCCCCGCCAAGGGGCTCCTACAACTGAACGGCTCCGATTTCGCCGGCAAGCAAGGATCGGGCCTCACACACTTCGAAGACCTTCTCGAGCGCCAACTCGAGGAGGTCTTCCTCGTTAAGCAGACCGTGCCAGAGGCATCCCCCTCCGCACAGGGTCGGACTCGTCCTCTTCGAGGATCGAGAGCTGCTCAGCCCGTCGAGAAGCTGCATCTTCTGCGCGCTGGCGCCGTGCCTTCTCGAGCTCGTCGACGACGAAGTCGGGCACCGGAAGGCCATCGGCTTGCGCGAGGCGCATCGCGGCGTACGAGCCGACAGCGATGCCGAGCTCGGCCGCGCGCTCCGCGTAGAACCGGTGCTGGTCCATCGGGGGACGCACGTGGATCGACTTGCGATCACCTCGGCTCGGCGTGGGCATGGGGACACAGTAACGCGATGCGGATCCTGGATCGAGATCTGGTCAGCGTGTCGGCGTGTCGGTGCGGCGACGATCGGCCACGAGCTGCTCATACCCAGGTAGGTGCTCGGTCGGCACCGGATCTGACACAGGACCCCAGAAATCTTCTCAGCGATCCTGCATCGAGCTTCCCCTGCGCCTATAACAGTGATGTTCCGGAAGGTGTAAGGAGTGCAAGGGGTGTAAGACCCCAGATCAGAGGCGAAAAAATGCCTTACACCCTGGCGGTGCCCCTAGGTGTAAGTGGGGCATCCCAGGGCGCAAATTGCACTAGTAGTGAAACGAAATCGGCCGTTCTGACCCCTCCGAGAGGGCGCGGCGGGCGCTGCTGGGCCGCGAAATTTCACTGGTAGTGAAGCGAGATTCGGGCCTCTGTGGGGCGCTGGTTTCACTGGTAGTGAAGTCAGATTTCAGTGGTAGTGAAGTAGATTCGGGGCATGGTTCGAGCTCCTCGCCCTCCGGTTCTGGTTGTCGTCGGCAGTGAGACCCACTTGCGCGGCGGTGTGCCGCCGATGTCCTCGGCCGAGTTCAAGGTGCTGCGCGAGCAGCTCGGGCTGACGGCGCCGTGGGTGGCCGAGCAGCGAGGTGTCGCGGTGCGGACTGTGCGCAACTGGGAGGACCGAGGGCCGGTGCCGATTCCCGCGGCCGCGTGGCTGTTCGAGCTGCGCGATCGCTTCAACCGTGCCGTCGAGGACGAGGTGTTCCGGCTGGCGGAGTTCGACGACGATCCGCGCCGCCGTGTGACCGTGGTGCCGAGGATCGACGAGGACTCCCCCGACGAGCTGCCGGCCTCGTTCCATCGTGCTGTCGCGGCGCGTGTGCTCGCTGAGGTGCCTTCTGCTCGCATCCGCTACCCGGACGTGCCAGCGCCGGAGCCTGACAGCGACGAAGCCGCCTGACGGCCAGCGCCAGGTCAGGGGCGCCCGAGAGCCTCGCGGCGCACAGCACCGTAGTGGTCGACGTGGCCGCAGGGGTCGCGCCATCCGTCGCAGGCGAGCCGACGGGATCCGTCGTAGCTGATCGTCCGGAACACCTCACCGCGGCGCTGACCGCAGGTGGGGCATTCCCAGATCAGCTGCACACGCACGCTGCGCAGTCCCGCGTGGTCGTCGACGGCGGGGATCTCCACTTCGCGGATCAGCACGTCGACGTCGGCCATCGGTCAGCCCTGTCGGCGGGTGGGGCGCTTCTTCGTGTGTGAGCGGACGACCGTGCCGTCCTTCCTCACATAGCCGGGGACGACGATCTCCCCCGCGGCCGCGGGGTTGTCTGCTGCCTGCCTGTCGCTCGAGCTCCCCGGCTGCTCTGTGGTCATCGGCGCCGCGGCGCCGCTGGAGCTCGGGTTGTCGATGCGTCGGTGCTTGGTGACGATGAAGCGATCGCCGTCCTGCTGGAAGGTTCGCCACAGCTGCGGCTTTCCGGCCGGCTCGTCGACGTAGTACATCTGCGCGTTCACGACGAGGCCCTGCACGGGGCCGTCCTTGACCAGGTCGCCGACAGCTCGTGAGCAGGCGGAGAACCGGTCGGTCTCGACGTAGAGGACGTTCGTGACCTCCTCGGGCACGTACCGGGCGTCGTAGCCGGCGTCCTCGTCGCCCTCGTCGACGTACTTGGCGTACGCCTCGTACCAGCGGTGCTCCACGCGTGCTCGGGTGACGTCTCGCGGTCCGTCGACGGCGATGATCTCGGCGTGGACGTATCCGCTCGCCTGCAGCCCCTCGAGGCGGCTGATCAGCTTCCCCTTGGAGCCGTTGACGCCGTCGAGCACGACCCGTTCACCGCGCTGCAGCGAGCGGCGCGCAGCGCGGGCGGCCAGCCAGGAAGACTCCTCGTGCACGAGGGATGCGAACTCCCCCGGCGTGAACGTCTCGCCGGCGTCGATGCGCGCCTGGACATCTGGCGGGATGATCGCCTCGAACTCGCCCGTCTGGCGCAGCTTCGACACCAGTCGCTTCTTGAACTCGTCGGCGTCGATCGTCCGCCACAGGTGTTTCTCTTCGTCCGGCACCTTCTCTTTCAGGGCCGAGCTCTTGCCGGCACCCGGTGGGCCGCTCATGATGATGGCGCGGTTGTCCCGCGCCACGTGAGGGTTCTCGGCGAAGTACTCGTCGAGGATCTGCTTGTGCAGCTTCTGCCGCCGCATGGTCCACGTGCCGTCGACGTAGTTCTCCGGGCGCTGATGCGTGGCGGTGGGCGCTTCGGGGTCGATGCTCCCACCAGGCGCGGTCAGCGCCCGGAGCGCGTCGAGATGCCGCGCGCGTGCAGCGGCGTCCACTACCTGCCCTTGACCGCGGCGAAGATCTCCTCGAACTCCTCGTCGGTCAGCAGGTCGTAGTTCATCCACGCGTCCGAGACCGCGTCGAAGCTGTTGTCGACGAACTCCCAATCGTCGTGCAGCCCCTCGGTCTTGTACGACGGGTCGTAGTCCCACGTCTTGAGGAGCTCGACGAACTGGTCGTGCGCGATCTCGCCTCGCGCGCGACGGCGCACGAGCTCCATCGCGGTCGCGGCCGGCTTCTCCTCGCCATCGGCGGGGTGCTGCTTGGCGGCATCGCGGATCAGACGCGACACCTGCGACTGGCTCTTGCCGATCGCCTCGGCGAGCTCGTCCTGGTGGATGCCCCGCTTGTTCAGCGCGAGCAGCCGAGCGGCGAGGTCGCGCGCGCTCAGCGTCGTACGGCGCTGCAGGAACTGCAGTTCACGCAGCTCCTGGTCCTTGTCCAGGGTCTTCATGATGATCCACCTCCTTCACTTCCAGGCTACCAGCCATATGCAGATATGCATATGGCTTAGTGGCGTCGCGGACGCGGAGCAGCGAGGCGGCCGGACAGGTCGTTGACCCACAGCAGCGCTGCGGTGATCGCGAGCACCAGCAGCGTTCGGACGAGGCCGACGAGAAGCAGCACCCCGAGGTTCCCCAGTCCGTCCCATTGCCCGGTGACGCCCATCGTGAAGAGCGATACGACGGCGAAGAGGGCGAGCACGACGATATTGAGCGCGGCGATGGCGAGGAAGAGCCAGGCCATCAGGATCAGCGGGACGAAACCGGAGAACAGGCCTCGGATCGCGCGAGCGAGGATGTGGTCCACGCGATCGCGGAAGGAGCGGTGCTGGACGGCGCCGGTGCAGACGATGGGGCTCATGATGCCCTTCTCCAGGTCGTGGCGCTGCCGCAGCTGCGCGACGACCTCCGGGTTCTCCTGCCGCCAGGGCTCCCAGGACTCGTCCGTGAGCATCCACTGCTCCCACTCCGCGGTGTCGGGCTTGGGCGTGAAGCCGTCGTGCTCAGGGGCACAGCCGAGGGCGAGGTGCTCGATGCAGAAGTACAGGCCGCAGCCGTCTTCTTCGATCTCCTCGCCGTCCTCGGTCTCGATGTAGCGGCGCTCGCACTTGAACCCGAGGCCGCGGTTGATCTCCGTGCTGCAGGTGGGCCAGTCGCACACGGCTGGCACGCCATAGCCGGCCCACCGGCTCACGCCATGATCGTGCGCGTCACGGTCTTCGTAGACGCTGTACCCCATCGCCCATCCCCTTTCGGATCGCCGGTCTGTTGCGCGTATAGGTGATCGGAGAGCTGCCGGTCTGACAGGGGCCGGCGGCTACGCCGTCTTCGCTCGGCCGCGCGGGAGGGCCAGCGCCAGGACTCGCTCGGCTTTCCGCTGCTCGATCGTCGCCGGGTACTCCCCCTTGCGTGCTCCGCTGCGCCCGTAGAGCAGCGTCTTGAGTCCGGACATCGACACCTCCGCCGTCGCTGCGATCGTGTACAGCGCCATGCCGGCAGCCATCAGCGCGCGCACGTGGTCGCGCACGGGTTCGGCCGGAACCCCGTGGGGCCTGCTCGGGGATGCCGGCCTCCCTGCGTCGACGTCGCTCCTCAGCCAGGGAGGCGTCGGGGCAGGAGATCTCGGCCGGGCCGGGTTCTGACCGGCGATGTCGTCGCGGACGACTACCCTTCTCGCATCGACGGTCGCCGGCGGCCGCCGGTAGGAAGGCGACCCACCGTGGCCGACGTGACGATCGACGACTACACGCTCCGCAACGCCCTCTACGGCGCCGCCCGCGACTGCGGCACCACGGCGTTCGAGCAGGGCAACTTCGACCGCGAGCACCACCACATCGGCGACGACACCGGACGCCTGGCGCTGGCCGCGCTGCGCAGCCTCGGATCGCACGACGCGATGGTCGTCGTCGTCGAGTACCTCGCGTCGATCAACCGGCACCTCGACCACGACGGCAAGGCCCCGATCCCGCTGGCGGCGGTTCTGCGCTCCCTTCCCCAGGCCCTCCCCGGTGCGAGCGAGGACGAGGTCGAGACGATCCGCCTTGCGTCCGAGGTGAACGCCGAGGACTACTGGGGCGCTCCGCTCTGATATCTCACACCACGAAGATCAGCGCGTTGTAGAGCATGTGCGCGATGATCGCGGCCCAGAGGCTTCGGGTGGCGATCGCGACGATGCCGTAGACCGCGCCCGTCACCCCGGCGGTGACCGCGCTCACGATGAGCAATGCCCCGGACACCACCACGACTCGAGACCAACGGCTCCTGATCGTCGCGACGCTCAGCGCGAGGACGCCGAGGAGGACGCCCCGGTAGATGATCTCCCCGGGCGCGGCCGCATAGATCGCGAAGAACGCCGGCGGCACCCAGGGTGTCGTGCCGGCCACGGGGTCGAACCGTGCATCAGAGGCAGGGACGGACTCGGCAAGAGCCGGGACCAGGAGCAGGGCGCCCCCGATCGCCACGCTCACCAGCCCCGGCCACTCCCGCGACGAGCGCGGCCAGCAGTCGGCGCCAGCTGATCAACGCCCAGCCGAGCACGTCCCGCAGCAGACGCACCGTCAGGTGCTACTGGCAATCAGCATTATTCGTTCGCGCGTCGAGTTCGCTCTCATGCCTTCTCGGCTCTGGGTACGTTCCCCAGCCGGCACCGGTGTTTGCCGAGTGGCGTATCGCTGTGTTGATGTGAGAATCCTGCCTTGGATCGTCGAAGGCACAAGACCTCGGCTGGACTGTTGATCGCTCCATCCCGCGAGCATGGCGTCATAGACGAATTGCTTCTCGTCCAGCGGACGCACGTTCCCGAGCAACCGAAGAGCGGTCGCGCCGCCATGTCCAGAACTCACCTCGTGAGTATTGGAGTAGATGCATCATTGATGCGCCCTGCGGTGGGATCAGTGCTGCGGGATCGGCACGTTGAGGGCCGCGAGTTGTTCCTCGGAGCCGCGTGCGATCAGACGCAGGTCTTTGCCGCTCTCGTCGATGTCCCATTGCACGAATGCGCAACAGCGTTGCTCGACCTCGACGAGGTCTCGTAGCCGGCTGATCGAGTCATCGACCTTCGCGTAGTGGATGACGAGCTCGGAGTCGCTGCGTTCCGAGGAGAGCGCGTAGTCGGCGTCGAACGCCTGCCACTTCTCCACCTGCGCCTTGGCCTCCGCGATTGTGGGGAGCCTGCACGCGATCGGGACGCTCTGAATGGGGCCCTGTGTCATCGGATCTTCTCCTCTGCGTCGTCATCGTCAACTGCCAAGCCTTCGAGGACCTCGAACGGGGATTCCACATCGCCGCGCCACGCTTCGATGCCCTCGCGGATCGCGAGAACCGCGACGACGAGCGCTGCGACGGAGTCGGCCCACCACCAGCCGAACAGGCTGTTGAGCATGAGACCGATGAACACCGCTCCGGAGAGGTAGACGCAGAGGATGAGCTGCTTGGCATCGGCCATCACACTCTTGGAGTCCAGCTCGCGTCCGGTGCGGACCTCGAACCAGGCCAGTAGCGGCATGATGAGCAGGCTCAGTGCGGTGATGCCGAGACCGAAGGGGCTGTGGTCGGGCCCTTCCGCCTGGATCAGGCTCAAAACCGCGTCAACGGTGACATAGGCGGCGAGGGCGAAGAACGCGATGCCGATCGCCTTGACGGTGACCTTCTCCCACCGCTCGGGGTCCTTGCGGGTGAACTGCCACGCGATCGCGGCGGCCGAGAGCACTTCCACGACCGAGTCGAGGCCGAATCCGATCAGCGCCGCGGAGGAGGCGAGGATGCCGGCCCAGACAGCGACGATGGCTTCGATGACGTTGTAGGTGATTGTGAAGCCGACGATGAACCGGACCCGGCGGTGCAGCGTCGTGCGACGCGCGGTTGTCAACGCGGCGCTCATGCCCGCGCCTCCGTTCCGCAGCAGCCGGGCACCGTGCACGCCGCATCCAGACACGGTGCGTTCTCGTCGACGGCGAGCGTCACATCGACCAGCGCCGTGAGCGCCGCCGTGAGGTGCGGGTCCGCGATCTCATACCGCGTCTGCCGACCTTCGGGCTCGGCGACGACGATGCCGCAGTCGCGCAGGCACGTGAGGTGGTTCGACACATTCGAGCGCGACAGCTCGAGTGAGCGGGACAGCACAGCCGGATACGACGGCCCCTGAAGCAGCGACATCAGAATCCGGGAGCGGGTCGGGTCGGCCATCGCGCGGCCGAGCCGATTCATCACATCAAGACGGGAAGCAATAGTCAGCACAAGATGACTATACAGCGCGAGATGACCTATTGCGGGCCCGGGATGGAGGCACGGCTGTGGACTCAGCTCCGACGGGGGCGCAGGGATCTATGCTGATCCCCGATGGGCTCGCTCCGATTCGACCACGCAGGCGTGGGATGGACTGAGGGCAACGCGATAACGAAGATCATTACGAGCACGATCTTGTCGCTGCTCATGGTCATCGGGGCGTGGACCGCGTCCCACGCAGAACCAGATGCTCTGGTGCTCGCCTCTTCGGTCACAGCCACTGACCAGACAATAGTCACTACCGCTCCAGAGACTGGCGAACTTGCGTCAGCGGGGTCGGTAGTTCTCGCGGGCAACAGCAGTGGAGCCGGACTCGGACTCACCGCGTGCTTGCTCGGCGCGCTTTGCGGGCTTGCCTTGGCCGTGTTCTTCCTCAGGCTGCTACGCGATCGCGAGCCACCGATCCTCTCGACCAGCCGCGCCCACACGAGCCAGCGGTCCCCAGTGACGGGACACGCGCCCAAACCCCCCACCTTGACTCAGCTCTCCATCTCCCGAACCTGATTCGCGGCCTGCCGCCCCTTGGGCGGCGCGTCACCGCCGGTCGTTGACCGGACGCTGTCCTGTGCCATGAATCTGTGTGGGGAGTTGTTGTCCGTGAAAGCCTGGAACAAGGTTGCGTTGGTGCTGGCGGCTGCGCTGGTGGTGTGCCTCGCGATTGCGTTGATCTGGTCGTTCGTCGCCGTGATCTTCCTGATCGCATGAACGTCCGAGGTGAGAAGCTAGAGCTGTCACATCGACGCGCGATTATTGTCGGAGCGGGACAGGCGGGGTTGGCCGTGTCCGCCGAGCTCGTTCTCCGCGGACTGATTCCGCAACGCGACTTCGTCGTCATCGACCGGGCCCCGGGGACGCGGAGCTGGGCATCGCGATGGCACTCGATGAGGTTGCTGAGCGAGGCGCGGCACAGCGCGCTCTTGCCGCTCCCGTTCCCTGGTGACCCTCGTCGGCATCCACGCGTTAACGAGATGGCGTCTTATCTCACCGCGTTCGAGAAGCACATCGGCCTGACTCCGTGCTGGGGCCTGCAGGTGACCGGGGTGAGGCGGGTCGGCAACGGCATGACGCTCGAGTTGCGCACGCACGCGGGCGACGTGCAGACCCGGAACGTCGTGTGCGCCACCGGCGCGCATGCCCGTCCCCACGTCCCCGCGTGGTCCTCTGACCTCACGGTGCCAGGCACGGTGCTGCACAGCAGCCAGTATCAGTACCCACGGCAGATCCCCGCCGGGGATGTCCTCATCGTCGGCGGCGGGAACGCGGGGGTCCAGCTCGCCCGAGAACTCCTTGCGAGCCACCGCGTCACGCTGGCCACCCGCACCCCTCGACGTCGACGACCAGCGGCCGCGTATCCCGCCATGTCTGGCGACCGGCAGCGGCGCTTCACCGGAGAGCGGGTGCCCGAGCCGCTGTTCACCGATAGCTACGCGGAACTGCGCGAGGCCGGAGTCGACATCGCACCCGCGGCGGTCGGAGCGATCGGCGCAGACGTGATGCTCTCGGATGGACGGCAACTCTGTCCGACGTCCGTGGTCTTCGCCACCGGCTATCGGCCCGGCGACGAGTGGCTGCCGGACGACGTGCGCGCTCACCCGGGCAAGCGGGGCCGCACATCAATGCCTGGGCTGTTCACCGCCGGGCTGCCCCGGTACGGGTATCCCGGCGGGGACACGATCCAGGGCGTGCTGCGGGACGCGGCCCGTGTCGCCCGCCACATCATCCAGCGGCCATGAATGGCTGGGAACGGTAAGGAGGCACCACCATGGGAACCGGACATGACCACGCCGGCGATGCGGGGCGGACACCGCGCAGCCGGCTTCTGATCGCATTCTCGATCACGCTCTCGTTCTTTCTGATCGAGGTGGTCGGATCGATCATCACCGGCAGCTTGGCGCTGCTGGTGGATGCGACGCACATGCTCACGGACGTGATCGGGCTCGCCATGGCTGTCACAGCCGCGCAGCTCATGAACCGACCGCCGACCGAGACGCACACGTGGGGATTGCGCCGCGCGGAGGTCCTCGGCGCGCTGGCACAGGCCGCTCTGCTCCTCGCCGTGGGCCTGTTCGCGCTCGTCGAGGGCATCCGGCGCCTGTTCGAACCTCCGGAGATCGCATCCGGAAGCCTGCTGTTCTTCGGCGTCGTCGGGCTGATCGCCAACATCGTCTCGCTTCTCGTCTTGATGGGGGGCCGCAAGCAGAACCTCAACCTGCGCGCCGCGTTCCTCGAGGTGATGAACGACGCCCTCGGCTCGGTCGGTGTGATTCTGAGCGCCGTTGCCATCTGGGCATTCGGGTGGTACCAGGCCGACGCGATCGCGGGCATCGTGATCGCTGCGCTGATCGTCCCGCGCACGATCATCCTGCTGCGCGCTTCCGGGCGGGTGCTGCTCGAGTCGACGCCTCCTGGGCTCGATCTGGGCAGCGTCCGGCGTCACATTCTCGAGATGCCTGGTGTCGTGGCGGTTCACGATCTGCATGCATCGCTCGTGTCATCCGACCTGCCGATCCTGACTGCGCACGTGGTCGTCCGGGACAGTGCCGACACCGCGGCTCTCCTCAGCTCATTGCAGGAGTGCGTGGCCGAGCACTTCGAGGTGTCCATCGAGCACTCGACTTTCCAGCTGGAGCCCGAATCACACTCCGGAGAGGACACCGCCCATGCGTGAACATCCACGGCCATGGCGAACCGCTATCGGCATCATCGTCGGTCTGGGCCTGGCCGTAACCGCCCCTCTCGGCGCAGGAGCCAACGCCCTCGAAGGAACCTTCTCCCGTGACGGATACACGAACATTGTCGCCGGGATGCCGAACTCGCCCGACTCGACAGGCGCGCCGACTGTCGAGCCGGACGACGCGCCTACTCCGCACCCGGGCGAGACGTCCAGCGGGTACGAGACGAAGCCAGCTCAGCGAGGCGCGGACGGCTTGATGGCGTTTGTGGGCATCATGTTCCCGATCGTGCTCGTGGGGCCGCTCGTCGGAATCGTGCTCATGATGCGACAGGAACGACGGCGTAGAGAGCGCGGAAGTCGCGCTGTTCGGAGTTCCGATGAGAACTGACCGCGCGGTACGGTTCGCCATCGGGTGCACGGTTGCCGCCGCTGTGCTGACGATCGATCAGGTGACCAAGGCGATCGCTGTGTCCTCGCTGGGCGGACGCGACCGGATCCCGCTGCTGGGCGACCTGCTCGGCTTGCAGCTGGCGTTCAACCCGGGGATCGCACTGTCGTTCGGTGGGGATCAGACCTGGCTGATCACGATCCTGACGTCGGTTCTCACTGCAGTCCTGTGCGTTGCTCTGGTCCGTTCGGCGACCACGATGCGTTCGCTCGCACTGGGGTTCATCCTCGGAGGCGCCTTCGGGAACCTGGTCGACCGGCTCTTCGCTCCGCCCGCGTTCGGTCAGGGCCATGTCATTGATTTCCTCGCGTACGGAGAGCTGTTCATCGGCAATCTCGCGGACGTTGCCCTCGCGATCGGGGCGATCATCCTCGCCATCGACCTCCCGCGCACGCGGGCATTCCTCACCACGGCACCCTCGGACACCGCGGCCACAGTCGGCGCAGCGAAGAACGGATAACTCATGAGCAAGACCAAGCGGACCCCGTCCACTTACCAGCGCAACGCGCTCGCGCCGAGCCTCCTCGCCGCGCCGGTGCTGTTCCTCGCGCCGCTCCTGCTGGCAGGCGAGTGGGCGATGCTCGTCCTGTACGTCGTGTCGATCTTCGCGATCATCATCGGATGGTTTGCGGTCCAGGCGCGCCAGTGGTGGTGGCTCCCCGTGTTCGCCGCGATCTGTGTGCTGTGGAACCCGGCGTGGCCGATGCCGTTCGAGGGGCCGGTGTGGATGGCGGCGCAGCCCGTCGCGGCCGTGGTCTTCCTCGTCGCTGGAGCGCTCATCAAGATCGAGCGCCCCTGAGCGCCGTGGACGACGTGTCGCTTCCACCCCCGGGCCTGCTGGAGTACTTCGCGCCCGGCCCGTATCCGCCCTCGCCGCTCGCTGCACTGGGTCTGCTGCTCGCGGTCGCCTACCTGGCCGGCGCGATCCGCCTGTGGCAGCTGCGACGCCGGTGGTCGGTAGCCCGCACGATCTGCTTCCTTGCCGGCTGCCTCGCCCTCGTCGTGACGATGGGGCTGGGCGTGGAGAGCTACGGTTACGTGCAATTCTCCGTGTTCATGTTCCAGCAGCTCACCCTGATGATGGCAATCCCGCCGCTGCTCGTGCTCGGCTCGCCCGGCACACTGCTGCTGCGCGCCACGCCGCATCGCGGCCTCGGGCGTAGGGTGCTGCGTGTCGCGCACGGGGCGCTGCGCAGCCGCGCTGCCCGCTGGATGCTGAGCCCAGCCCTCGCGGTGCCGTTGTACCTGCTGGCGTACTACGGGCTCTACCTCGGCAACCTCGCCGACCCGCTGCTTCGGCTGCCATGGGGCCATCAGGCGCTTGAGATCGGGTTCTTCGTCGTTGGAATGCTGTTCACGATCCCGGTCCTCGCCGAGGATCCGCTGCCGGTGCGGATGAGCTACGGCGCCCGCGCCATCGACCTGTTCGTCGAGGCCGCCCTCCACGCGTTCTTCGGTGTGTTCATCATGATGAGCACCACGCTGATGATCAGCACTTTCGCTGAGAGCACGCTCGCACTGGGTCTCGATCCCCTCGATGACCAGCAGGTCGCCGGCGCGCTGGCCTGGTCATACGGCGAGGCGCCCACGCTGATCATGGTGCTGTACGTCATGCACCGCTGGTTCCGCGAGGACTCAGCCCGCGCGCGTGCTCATGACCGCTACGCCGACGTGCACGGCGATGACGACCTCAACCGCTACAACGACTACCTGGCACGTCTCGAACAGCGATCCAGGACTGGTCAGTGACCGGTGTACACGCGAGCGCGGATCCTGCATGACTGCGGGGCACGAGGGGGTCATCCAAGCGCATCCAGGATGACGGCGCGAAGTTGATCCGCCGTCGGCGTCCCGGCCAGTCCCACAGGAGTCCGGAACACGCGGCAGGCAAGCCCGACGGGTGGCTTCGCGTCAGCGAACGGATCAATGCCGTCGATCAGCAGTGTTGGCGAGCCGTGAAACTGGATCTTGACCGCCTCCTCCTCCGTGCGAACAGCTTGACGTGTGACCGTCACGTCCTGCCGCCCTTCGATGATCTCGAGGACGCTCCGCTCGAGCGCGACCCAATTGGGACACTCGTCGAAGTACTGCAGCGTGATCTTCACCGAACCCTCGCCCCCACACGACCGTGACGAGCTTTGGACTGCGCTCTAGGCAGGCCCCGCTTATCCCCTCGGAGCAGGTTCCGGCAGACCAAGCCGACGCCGACGACGACGAGGACGTCCGCGATGTTCCCGACGAAGAGGTTCCCGTAGGCGAGGAAGTCCGTGACGTGTCCCTGACCGATCCCGGGCGGGTTACCGAGCCGGTCGACGAGGTTGCCGACCGCACCGCCGAGGACCATGCCGAGGGCGAGACCCCACCGCAGGCCCCGTCGCCGCACGGCGAACACGACCACCGCCACCGAAGCGAGTACGCCGGCGGTCGTGAAGATCCACGTCGACCCCGCGCCGAGCGAGAACGCGGCCCCGGGGTTGTGGACCAGGGACAGGCCGTACAAGTCACCGAGCAGCGGGACCCGTTCGCCCGGCGTCAGCCGCGCGGCCGCGAGGGCCTTCGTCCCCTGGTCCAGAGCGACGCCGAGCGCGCCGACGGCGAGAGCCGCGCCGACCGCCCGCCGGGTGGGAGGCGAGGCCTTCTCGTCCGCGACACCGGCGTCGGCCGTCTCGACGGCACCCGGCACGTTCACAAGGCGGTCTTCCTCGTCCGAGCCGCGCGGAGCCCGTTGAGGATGACGATGACCTCGGCGATCTCGTGCACGAGCACCACCGCTGCGAGGCCGAGGATGCCGAACAGGGCTAGCGGGAGCAGAGCGGTGATGATCAGCAGGGACAAGATGATGTTCTGGTTGATGATGTGCCGTCCCCGGCGGGCGTGGTCGAACGCGCGCGGGAGCAGACGAAGATCGTGGCCCGTGAAGGCAACGTCGGCCGACTCTATAGCGGCGTCGGAGCCGGTCGCGCCCATCGCGATGCCGATGTCGGCGGCGGCCAGGGCGGGGGCGTCGTTGATGCCGTCGCCGATCATCGCGACCGAGCCGTGCCTGCCCAGCTCGCTGATCGCGGCGGCCTTGTCCTCCGGGCGCAGCTCGGCGCGCACGTCCTCGATCCCGGCCTGCGCGGCCAGCGCGCGGGCGGTGCGGGCGTTGTCGCCGGTGAGCATGGTCACCCCGACGCCCTGCGCGTCGAGGGTGCGGACCACCTCGGGGACTTCGGGGCGCAGCTCGTCGCGGACCCCGATCGCGGCGACCGGGACGTCGTCGCGGTGCACGATCACGACGGTCATTCCCTGCTCCTCCAGGCCCGCGACCCGGTCCTTGAGCGTCCCGGCGTCGAGCCAGCGAGGGCTGCCGACGGTGACCCGGGCCCCGTCGAGGATGCCCTCGATCCCGTGCCCGGCCTGCTCGGTCACGTCCAAGGCGGCGGGGGCCCCGGGCGAGGCGGCGGTGATCGCGGCGGCCAGCGGGTGGGTGCTGTGCTGCTCCAGCGCCGCCGCCCACGCCAATGCCTGCGCCTCGTCCACCCCGTCGGCGGTGAGGACGGCGGTGACGGCGGGCTCGTTGCGGGTGAGGGTGCCGGTTTTGTCGACGGCGACGTGGCGAATCACGCCGAACCGTTCGAACACGGCACCGGACTTGATGATCACGCCGAACTTGCTCGCCGAGCCGATCGCGGCGACCACGGTCAGCGGAACGGAGATCGCCAGCGCGCACGGGGACGCGGCGACGAGCACCACGAGGGCGCGGGTGATCCACAGCTCCGGGTCGCCCAGCAGCGACCCGATGACCGCCACCAGGACGGCGAGGATCAGCACGCCGGGCACGAGAGGGCGAGCGATGCGGTCGGCCAAGCGGGCGCGGTCGCCCTTCTCGGCCTGCGCCTGCTCGACCAGCTCCACGATCGTGGTCAGCGAGTTGTCGGTGCCTGCCGCAGTCGTCTCGATCTCCAGGGCACCGGCGGTGTTGATCGCCCCGGCCGACACCGCATCGCCGGGCTCGACCTCGACGGGGATGGACTCGCCGGTGATCGCGGAGGTGTCCAGGCTCGACCGGCCCTTGCGGACGATCCCGTCGGTCGCGATCCGCTCACCCGGACGCACCAGCATCAGCTGACCAACGGCCAGGTCCTTTGCGGCGACCTCCACAGACGCGCCATCCCGCCGGATGGTCGCGGTCTCCGGGACCAGCTTGAGCAGCGCCCGCAGCCCGCCGCGGGCGCGGTCCATCGCCTTGTCCTCCAGCGCCTCGGCGATCGAGTACAAGAACGCCAACGCCGCGGCCTCCTCGACGTAGCCGAGGATGACCGCGCCGACCGCACTGATCGTCATCAGCAGCCCGATGCCCAGCTTGCCCTTGAACAGCTTGCGGATCGCGCCCGGGGTGAACGTCGACGCGCCCAGCAGCAGGCCGATCCAGAACGCCACCAGTGCCGGGATCTCCGCCCCTGCCCATTCCAGGACCAGACCGGTGCCGAAGGCGACGCCGGAGAACACCGGGACCATGACCCCGCGGTCCCGCCACCACGGACGCTCCCGCTCTTCCTCGGCCTCCTCACCGACCCGGGTCTCCGGCTCGTCGCAGCCGCACGCCGCGCTCACGCGCCCGCTCCCGTCCCGCAGCAGCCCGGCACCGTGCACTCGGCGTCCACGCACGGCGCGTGCTCGTCCACGGCCAGCGTCACGTCCACCAGCGCCGTGAGCGCCGCCGCGAGGTGCGGATCGGCGATCTCGTAGCGGGTCTGGCGCCCCTCGGGCTCGGCGACCACAATCCCGCAGTCACGAAGACAGGTCAGATGGTTCGACACGTTCGATCGGGTCAGCTCGAGTTCGCGCGAGAGCACGGCGGGGTAGCTCGGGCCGTCCAGCAGGGTCATCAGGATCCGGGAGCGCGTCGCGTCCGCCATGGCCCGGCCGAGCCGATTCATGACGTCGAGGCGAGAAGCAACAGTCAGCATATGCTGACTATACAGCAGGTGCTGACTATTCTTGATCGTCAGGGCGCCGAGTACGCGACTGCAGAACCTCAGAATCACTGCTACTGCCGAGTCGATCCCCGTAGATATCGGACGGGTGACTCGGTGCCGGCCGGTGCGGTCGACCGTGCCGGGACTCTAGTACCGCTGGCTAACGTCGCGCGCGCTCGCGGGAAGCCACCGAGGACACGGCTGCGACCGGTATGGCCGTGGTCATCGTTGAACTCGACCGGCAAATCGCAGGAGTGCTCGAGGTGCGCGACGAGCTGCGGCACGAATCAGTCGAGACCACCCGATTGTGGCGGAAGCAGGACATCGACGTCGTCATGCTGACCGGTGAAGAGGACCGCACCGCTCATCAACGACGCGCCCGCCATCGTCGGGATCGCCCTGGGCGTCACCGGTCCGCGGGCCGCGGCGTCGGTCTCATCAGGGGGGCGGAACTGTCAGCAGCGAACACTTATGCTGAAGGACATGCGCCTGACCGCCGTCGACGGTACCCCCTCGGGGAGCCGACGAGGTGCCGTCGCATGGATCGTGCTGGTCCTTGGGGCGGTTGCCCTGCTGCTGCTAGGCCTGTGGACGACGTCGGCGCACGACAGCATCGAACGCTCCGCTGCCACGGCGACCGTGAGCATCGGCGGGGACAGAGCCCCGTCGGACTCTGCCGTGTCCGACGCCGAGGTCGTAGTGGTGCTCGCTCCCGAGGGAGCAGGCGCGGAGGAGACGGCATTGTGCCTGCTCGGCGCGCTCTGCTGTGTTCTGCTCGCGATCGCCGCCGCCCGGTCACTCATGCACCGCCCGCGACTGCTCGCGAGGGTTCCGATCGGCGTGCTGCTGTTCTCCGTTCCTCGTCCGGTTCCCACCTTCACGCCGGTACTGACGCCTGCTCTGCTGGGGATCTCCCGGACCTGATCGCGGTCATTGCGACGTCGCCCGCCGGGGACGTCGCCCGCATGCCGTGAGGCGTCCATCGGCTGACGTGGCGCACGCAACCGTCGTGCCCGCGCGCTGAGCGCGCTCCGGCGTGCGTCGGACTGCCGATCACGAGGAGACCCATGACATCCCATCCCCGGCCGAGCCCTCGCACGGCCGTAAGCCTGCTCGCTGCCGCAGCGCTACTCGTCGCGCTCGTCGGCTGCACACCGCAGGACGGCGTGGCAGCCGGATACGACTCCGGCGTGCAGACCTACGAATCCGGTGACTTCCGCGTCGAGCAGATCCCGGTCGCCGAGCGCGGTGACCCGGTCGTGTTCGACGGCGTCACGGAGTACGACGAGCCCGCCTCCAGCGATGACTTCGCCGGTCGCGTGTACGTCGTGAACTTCTGGTACGCAGCGTGCGGACCGTGCATCGTCGAAGCTCCCATGCTCGAGGAGGTCTGGCAGAAGTACCAGCAACAGGATGTCGGGTTCCTCGGCATCAACATCTACGACCAGCCGGCGTCCGCCCGTGCGTTCGCCGCAGACAACGGGGTCACGTATCCGAGCGTGATCGACGCGAACGATGGTCAGGTGAAGCTGGCGTTCGCCGCGGCGACGCCTATCCAGGCGACCCCGACGACGCTCGTGATGGATCGGCAGGGCCGGGTCGCCGCGCGCATCATCGGGCAGCTGCCGTCGGCATCGATCTTGTCGACGCTCATCGACGACGTGCTCGCCGAGGTGCACTGAGATGGGTGCGGTCATCGTCGACGGATCGCTGTGGCTGGCAGTCCTGATAGCGACGCTCGCCGGGCTCATCTCATTCGCCTCGCCATGTGTGTTACCGCTGGTGCCCGGCTACTTCGGCTATCTCGGATCCACGGTCGTATCGCCCGAGGAGGGTGGGTCGACCGCGAGGCGCCGGCTGCTCATCGGAGTGGGGCTCTTCATCGGCGGGTTCACCGTTGTGTTCATGGCCGTCACGATCCTTGGTGGCATGTTCGGGATGTTCTTCCTGCAGCACTCGAATCTGCTCACCCGGGTACTCGGTGTGCTCGTGATCGCGATGGGGCTGGTCTTTATCGGCGTCTTCCGCACCGCTCAGCGCACAGTCCGGATCCGTCTCGGGCGCGACCTCGGTCTTGTCGGAGCGCCTCTGCTGGGCATCGCGCTCGGGATCGGCTGGACACCATGCATTGGTCCCACGCTTGCGGCGATCATGTCGGTGTCGTGGAACATCGGCGACCCGTGGCGGGCAGGACTCCTCGGCCTGGCGTACTCGCTCGGCCTGGGCCTGCCTTTCCTGCTGCTTGCGCTCGGCCTCGGCTGGGCAACCCGTTCCGTCGCGTTCATGCGCCGCCACATCCGGGCGTTCAACATCGCCGGCGGCGTCGTCTTGGTGCTGCTCGGCGTGCTGATGCTCACGGGCGCCTGGGGTCGACTCATGTCCGTGCTGCAGGGGGTGATGGTGAATGTCACCCTCCCGTTCTGACACCGTCTCAGCTGACCCGATGCGCCCTGCCGATCACATCGACCGGGGTGACGACGACGGGATCACAGGCCCGACCCTCGGCGCGACCGGCTGGCTGCGGTGGGCCTGGCGGCAGCTGACCAGCATGCGCACGGCGCTGGTGCTGCTGCTCCTGCTCGCACTGATCGCGGTACCGGGGTCGATCTTCCCGCAGCGGATGGCCAATCCGAACGGCGTCACGCAGTACTTCCGCGATAACCCCGACCTCGCGCCCGTGCTCGACGCACTCCAGCTGTTCGACCTGTACGGGTCGGTGTGGTTCTCGTCGGTGTACTTGCTGCTGTTCGTCTCGCTCGTCGGCTGCATCATCCCCCGAATCCGGCACCACGCGAAGGCGCTGCGCTCGCGACCACCGCGCACTCCGGCGCGCCTGGGACGTCTCGAGGACCACCTGATCGAGGACGTTCACGTGCCCCGAGGGTTGGTTGCCGACGTCGAGGCGCCGGCCGCGATCGCTGTCGCCGAACGACTGCTGCGCCGTCAGGGGTACCGCACCGAGCGCTATGACGCGGCCGGCACCTGGTCGGTGTCGGCCGAACGCGGCTACCTCCGCGAGACGGGCAATCTCGTCTTCCACGCCTCCCTCGTCGGCGTGCTCGTCACTGTGCTCGTCACCGGTGGCTTCGCGTACACCGGACAGCGGGTCATCGTCGAGGACTCCACGTTCGTCAACAGCCTCAGCGACTACTCCTCGTTCACACCCGGCCGTTTCGTCGACAACACCGCGCTCGAACCGTACTCGCTGACGCTCGACCGGTTCGATGTCACCTATGAGCTGCCGGGCGCGCCCGGTGCCGGACAGGCCGGGAACTTCGCCGCACGCCTGACGATCCGCGCTCCCGGTGACCCGGAAGGTCGCAGGGACGTGGTGCGAGTGAACGATCCGATCGACGTCGCCGGCGACCGCATCTACCTGCTCGGCAACGGGTACGCGCCGACGATCACGATCCGCAATGCGGCGGGCGAGGTCATCTACAGCGAGCCCCAGCCGTTTCTGCCCCAGGACGGCATGATGACCTCCCTCGGCATCATCAAGGTCCCCGACGGGCTGCCCGAGCAGATCGGCCTGGTCGGGTTCTTCTACCCGACCCAGGGGACGCTTCCGACCGGCGCATACACGTCCGTGTACCCGGACCTGGTCAACCCCGTCGTCACCTTCAACGTGTTCTCCGGCAGTCTCGGCATCGACGACGGCACGCCCCGCTCCGTGTACACGCTGGACACCTCCGGGATGACGCAGGTCACCGGCGGCGACACCGGCCTGGAATCCATCGAGCTCACGCCCGGACAGACCGCCGACCTGCCCAACGGCTGGGGAACGATCACCTTCGAGGACGTGTCCGGAACAGACGATCCCCTCTCCTCGGTCAAGCGCTTCGCCTCGCTGCAGATCCAGCGAGACGGCGGCGCCGGCTGGGTGCTCGCGTTCGCCTCCCTGGCAACCGCCGGTCTCATCACCGCCCTCCTCGTACCCCGACGGCGTCTTTGGGTGAAGGCCACGTTGCAGCCGGGCGACGGCGAAGGTGCGCCGCGGCTGCGGCTGGAGTACGCCGGGCTCGCGCGGGGCGAGGACCCCCAGCTCGCCCAGGCCGTGACCCGACTCCGCGACGACCACCTCCCCGCCGTCACCGACGACCCCAACTCCCCGTCCCCATCGAAGGAGAACCCATGACCACGCCCACCCCAGCCGACAAGAGGCTGTCGACCCCGGTGAAAGCGACGCTCATCGCCATCGCCGTCGTCATCGCCCTGGTGCTCGCCGCGATCGTCTACGTGAACGTCACCCGTCCCGCGCCCGTCGCACCCGACGACGGTGCGCTACCCGGCACTCGCAGCAACTCCCACATACTCGACGACGCCGGTCCAGACGCGCCCACGCTCGTGGAGTTCCTCGACTTCGAGTGCGAGGCGTGCGGCGCCTTCTACCCGTATATCGAAGAGATCCGTGAACAGTACGCCGGAGAGATCAACTACGTCGTGCGGTACTTCCCGATCTCGAGCCACTTCAATTCGATGAACGCCGCGATCGCCGTCGAAGCAGCGTCTCAGCAGAGCCGGTTCGAGGAGATGTACGCCCGGATGTTCGAGACGCAGATCGAGTGGGGCGAGGGCTCCAGCTCGGAAGCCGACCGGTTCCGCGGGTACGCCGAGGAACTGGGTCTCGACATGGACGCGTACGACCAAGCGGTCGCGGATCCCGCCACCCAGGAGCGCGTGGAGGAGGACTTCCTGGCAGGGCAGGAGATGGGCGTGACCGGTACACCGACGTTCTTCCTCGACGGCGAGAAGCTCGAGCTCAACTCCCTTACCGACCTCACCGATGCCCTCGACCGCGCCATCGCCGACTGAGAAAGCGCATCCCGTTGAGCGGGCGCCGGCGGCTCGCCCGCTGCTGCCGCTCCGCTTCGCGCTGCTTGCCGCGTTGCTCGGCGGGGTGATCCTCGACCTCGCGTACCCGTCGGTCGGCTGGTGGCCGGCGGCCTTCATCGCCATTGCCCTGGCGCTCCTGTCGCTGATCGGCCGCAGCGCGTGCGGTGCCCTCGGGGTCGGTCTCGTGTTCGGTGCGGCTTTCTTCCCGCTGCATCTGGTCTGGGTGGCGGAGTTCCTGGGGCCGCTGCCGTGGGTCGCGCTGTCCGGGCTGCAGGCGGCGCTGTTCGCGGCGGGGTCGGTGCCGATCGCGCTGGCGTACCGGTGGGCGCACCGGTGCCCACGTCGCAGTCGGTGGGCGCTCACGGCGCTTCTCGTCGGCGGCGCGTGGACCCTGCGAGAGATCGCCATGGGATCCTGGCCGTACACGGGGTTCCCGTGGGCGCGAATCGGACTGAGCCAGGCAAGCGGGCCACTCGCGGACCTGGCGTCTTGGGTGGGCATCGGCGGATTGTCCCTGCTGATCGTCGGACTGTGCGCGGCCGTGATCGAAGCGGCACGTGACGGGGCGCTCCGCTCCCTCTGGACGAGCGCCTCCCTCGCCGGCGTGCTCGCAGCGCTCGTGCTGGTGCCACCGTTCCCGACGACGCCGTCCGGCAGTTTGCGGATCGGATGGGTGCAGGCGAACGGCCCCTCGGCATACTTCGACAACCGCGCAGCCGGCGATATCCTCCGCGCGCAGCTGGCCGCCACCGAGCCGCTACTCGGTGCGCCGATGGATCTGCTGGTCTGGCCGGAGGGATCCGTCGACAGCGACCCGTTGAACGCCCCCGCTACGGCCGCGATCCTCGATGAGACGGTGCGCCGCGCCGGCGCGCCCCTGCTCGTGAACGCCGCCACGGACCGTCACGGCAGCACCTACAACACCTCACTGCTGTGGACCGGGAAGAAGGCACCGCAGCTGCACGACAAGGCGAACCCCGTGCCGTTCGGCGAGTACGTGCCCGACCGTTGGCTCTACGAGACGATCGCCCCCGATCTGATCGGGCTGATCCAGCGCGAGTACGCGCCGGGAAACAACGCACCCGTCGTGACCCTCGACGACCGCACGCTCGGACTCGCGATCTGCTTCGACGTCATCTATGACGACGTCATCCGCGCCGGGGCGTTGGGCGGTGCACAGGCGTACGTGTTCCAGACGAATAACGCCGACTTTCGCGGCACCGATGAGAACCTCCAGCAGCTCGCCATCGCGCGGATGCGCGCGATCGAGACCGGACGGACCGTCGTCAACGTCTCCACGACCGGTACCAGCCAGGTCATCGGGGCCGACGGGCGCGTTATCGATGAGGTCCCGGCCGCCGAGGCTGCGGCGCGCATCACGACCGTGCCGCTGCACACCGGGGTCACCGCCGGCATGCTGCTCGGCCCCTGGATCACCGGCGTCGCCGCCGCGGGCAGCGTCGCAACGCTGCTCCTGCTCCCACTGATTCCCGCCTTCCGGCGGTGCTTGCCCGCCGCGACCGCGAATGGATAGCCTCATGATCCGACGACTCAGTACCCTCGGCGCGGCGTTCACGCTGTCGGTCGCCTTGGCCGGTTGCGCCGCCACTGTCACGGTGCAGCCCGCGGCAAGTGCGAACGACCCACGCTGCGCCGACGTGTCGGTGCGCGTACCGGACACCATCGACGACTTGCCGCGTCGCTGGACCGATGCACAGGCGACCGCCGCATGGGGTGACCCGACCGCGGTGGTGTTCAGCTGCGGACTCGAACCTCCCGCGCCGACCACTCTTCAGTGCGTCACCATCGGCGGCGTCGACTGGATCGTCGACGAGACCGACACGCCGAACCTGCGGCTGACCACTTACGGCCGCCAGCCCGCCGCGCAGGCCTACGTCGACACCACCGTCATCTCAGCCGACCAGGTGCTCGGTGCCCTCGCCGGAGCCGTCCAGCAACTTCCCACGACGGGAGCGTGCACCGCTCCGGACAGCGACACACCACAAGGGGAGGACGCTCCGTGAAGCCCCAGAGCCTGCGTCTTGCAGGACCGGCGATCCTGCTCCTGGCAGCAATGCTCGCAGTCGTCGTCGCCCTGGTCATCGGCGGGGGTGCCTCACCGCGCCTGACCAGCGACCCGGGTGCGCTCGTAAGGTGGGGACTGCCGGCGGCGAAGCTGCTCGTCAACCTCGCTGCCGCGGCGATGGTCGGCGCTCTCGTGCTCGCGCTGTTCGGGCTGCGGGCCGGCGAACGCGAGTTCGACACGGCGCTGGATACGGCATCGATCGGCGCGGCCGTGCTGACCGTGGCGAGCGGAATCACCGGGTTTCTGACGTTCCTGTCGTCGTTCAATCCGCAGCTCTCAATCGAGGCGGAGTTCGGTCAGCAGCTGGGCCGGTTCCTCACCGAAACCGAACTCGGACGGGTCTGGCTGATCACCACGATCGCCGCGGCAACCATCACCATGCTCGCGTTCGCGGTGCGGGGGTGGGCGGCGACCTTGCTGACCGGCGTCCTTTCGGTCGCGACACTGGTGCCGATGGCCACTCAGGGGCACTCCGGCAGCCTCGCCAACCACGATGCCGCGGTGATGGCTCTCGTACTGCACGTCGTCGGGGCATCCGTGTGGCTCGGCGGGCTTCTCACATTGGTATTTCTGCGCCCAATCCTCCGGGAGCACCGCCTGCGGGTGCTCGTGGAACGGTATTCGACGCTGGCGCTCGTCGCGTTCATCGTCGTGACCGTGTCCGGCATCGCCCGCACCATGACCTCGCTCAGTGGGTGGCGTGACCTGCTTAGCGCCTACGGGGCCGTACTCGCGATAAAGGTCGGGGCACTGGTGCTGCTCGGCGCCATCGGGGCGGCACATCGGCGGCGGTTCATAGCCAGAAGCGCGACCGGAACCGGCGTGTTCTGGGTGTTCGTTCTGATCGAGTTCGCCGTCATGGGGTTGGCCAGCGGTGCCGCCGCCGCACTGGCGCGCACGCCGTCTCCTGCCGATGCCACGGCACCAGCACTGACCACGGCGGCCGAGATCCTCACCGAAGCGCCCCTCCCGCCCGAGCTGACCCTGAGCCGCTGGCTCACGACCTGGGACCTCGACCTCCTCTGGGCCGTCGTCGCCGGCTTCGCGGCGTTCTTCTATGTTGCCGGAGTCCGGCGGCTGCGCGGGCGCGGTGAGGACTGGGCCTCCTGGCGCACAGGGGCATGGCTGGGTGGCCTGCTGCTGCTCATGTGGGTGACAGGCGGGCCGATCGCCGCCTACGCCGACTACCTCCACAGCATCGACATGCTCGGCCGCCTGTTGCTTGCAACCGTCGTCCCTCTGCTGCTCGTCCTCGGTGCCCCCTTGCGTCTCGCGGACGACGCGATCCTGATTCGCACCGACGACAGTCGCGGTTGCCGCGAGTGGATTCATGCGTTCACACGATCGACCGTCGCGCGAATGCTCGGTCATCCGCTCGCAGGCGTCGGTCTGTTCGTCCTGATCCTGTGGGGCACCTCGGCCACCGGAGCGCTGCGCTGGGCGCTGGCCGACCCGCTCGCGCACGAGCTGCGCGTGGTGCTGACGCTCGCGAGCGGAGTGCTCCTGATTCGGTCGCTGCGCTCGTCGACGCTGCCGCGGGCGATGCGGAGCGTGGTCGCCGGGCTCGCCATCCTGACACCGCTCGCACTCGGCGCCTGGGTGCTCCTGCAGCCGGGGCTCATGATCGCCGACTGGTTCGGCGCCATGGGACGCGTCTGGGGTCTTGAGCCGATGGGTGACCAACGTGTGGCGGGCGTGATCGCCGCACTCGGGGCGATCCCGATCCTCGCCGCCGTCGTGATCCTCCATCCGAGAGGACGAGTGTGACACCTGCGTACACTCCAGGGGTGAGCGTCCCCCGCCAGCACCGGAGCGCGCGCGTGGTCCGCGGTCTCGCGGCCGCGCTAGTCTCGACGCTGCTGGCGGCGACCTTTCATGGTGCCGCACAAGGCCATGCCGCCCCGCTGATGAGTATCTCGGCGGCGGCCGCGTTCGCCGTGCCGATCGCGACCGTGCTCGTCGGGCGGCGCCTGTCGTTGCCGCGATTGGCGGCAGCAGTGACCGCAAGTCAGGCGTTGTTCCACCTCATGCTCTCCACAGGGTGGGATACCGTCACCAGCCAGGTTCCCACACCGGCCGGACACGTAATGCATGGGGCGGCCATGACGATGCCGGACGCGCCGCTGAGCGTGTCGGCTCACATGGATACGCGGATGTGGTTCTCTCATGTCGTAGCAGCCGTTGTGACCACCCTGGTGCTCGCATTCGGCGAACGGCTGCTGCTCATGCTGCTGGGTATCGTCACGGGGCGCCGTGCACGGCGGTTCGCCATGTTCCTCGAAGCGGCGCGCGTGCAGCGACTGCGCACACGCTTCCACACCCTGGATCTGGCGCGGCACGTGGAAACTCTCGGAGGAGCAAGGAGGCGAGGTCCGCCCGTCCGGGCGTGACCTCCCCCTCTCATCCCGCGCCGGGAGGATGCTCCCGTGCGCCCACAGAAAGATCCAGAACCATGTCACAGACATTCACACGTACTACCCGGCGCGCGTCGCTCGCCCTCGTGGCCGCAGCAGCGGCCACTCTGCTGGCGTCCTCGCCCGCTGCAGCTCACGACAATCTGCTCGACTCGAGCCCTGCCGCGGGAGAGACCGTCACGGCCCTCGACGCGGTCACGCTCACTTTCAGCGGCGAGCTGATCGACTTCGAGCAGACCAGCTATGCGCAGGTTCAGGGGCCCGACGGTCTCTACTACGAGACATCCTGCTCGACCATCGACCTCAACATTCTCACCACCCCGGTCGCCCTCGGCGAAGCCGGCACGTACACGATCGTCTGGAACGCGGTCTCCAGCGACGGACACCCCATCTCAGAGTCGTACGACTTCCAATACGCGCCCGCGGCTGACGCCGAGCCCGCGCTCGGCTGGGACCAGCCCGCCTGCCGCAACGAGGAGACGCGCGTACAGCCGGGCGCCGAGCCGACGCCGGAACCGACAGTGACAGCTGAGGACGAGGAGACGATGACGCCGAACTCCGAACCCATCAAGAGCGACACGGCTGCGCCCGCGGCTGACACGGCAGCTGAGGGCGCGATTGTCCTAGTGATCGCCGCCGGTGTCTTCCTCCTCGCCGCTGTGGGAGCCGCAACTCTCTGGGTGGTTCGCGCCCGCGCACGCCGTAAGCAATAGCACGCTCGGCTGCGTGAGGCCGTGATGAGCGCTCCTCGCCGCCGCGGCCTCACGCCGGGTTCTCGTCGTCGCGCACGAGCATGGCGTGGTCGACGAGCTCCTCGTAGGCCATGCCCTTCAGGTACCCGTGCATCTGCCAAGCCTGCCCGGCGAGAGCGTCGCCAGCGTGGTCGACGATCTGCGCGAGCGCGTTCTCTCCCGTGAAGTGCAGATGCTCCGTTGCGAGCTCGGGGCTTCGGGTCGCGAACCGCTCGACTCTCACCGAGCGGCCCAGCGCCGCGGCGAGCTGCTCGGCCGCGCGGTGTCGCACGATCGCCTGCTGCCGCACCGGAAGCGCGGTGCGTTCGGACAGCGCGCCGATCACCGCGCGCGCGGTGGCCGCCTTCACCGGCCGGCCGTGGCTGTGCTGCAGTCGCTCACGCTCGTCGATGGCCGCAGCGGACACGAGCCAGCTGCGATGCACCTTCTGCCCTGCGAGTTGCTTGCTCGTGAGCATGTCGACGACGCGGCGCGTGGAGACGCCCAGCCGTCTCGCGGCTTCCTCGGTCGTCACGAACTGAGCCAGGCGCGCAGGATCCGCGCCCGCAGGTCGTTCGCGCGATCCGCGAAGGCCCGCTGGCGCCGCACGTACTCCGCCTTGCCCTCGGGCGTCTCGATGCGCACCGGCTCGACGCCCCACTCGCGCAGGTCGTACGGCGCGGCCTCCATGTCGAGCAGGCGGATGTCGCGCGCGAGCTCGAAGGCGTCGAGCAGCAGCTCGCCCGGCACGAGCGGGCCGAGCTTGACCGCCCACTTGTACACGTCCATGCCCGCGTGCAGGCACCCGGGCTGCTCGAGCGCCGTCTGGGTCTCGCGCGTGGGCGTCAGGGCGTTGCGCGGGGCCGCCTCGGGCGTGAAGAAGCGGAACGCGTCGATGTGCGTGCAGCGCAGCTCGTGCGTCTCGACGACCCGGTCGGTGCCGTCCTGCCCGAGCCGCAGGGGCTGGGGATGCCGGTGCTCGCGCTGCCGGTAGACCATGGCCCACTCGTGCAGGCCGAAGCAGCCGAACCGGCCCGGCCGCGCCGCCGTGGCGCGCAGGATCCGCTCGATGAGCGCCGCCAGGTGCGGCTTCTCGGCCGCGAACGCCGCCGCGTCGGGCACGACGGCGTCGGGCGTCGATCCCGAGCGGTACCAGCGCCATCCGGCGCGGGCTGTGTCGGCCGCGCCGGCCAGCTCGACGCCCGCGCCGGGATGCCACCGGCGCAGCAGCGCGGGCTTGTACGCGTAGTAGGTGAACAGGAAGTCCCACACGGGGTGCTTCTCGCCACGCGCCGCGCGGGCGCGATGCGCGGCCGTGAGCGCGTCGGCGCGGGCCTCGTGCGCGGCCTCCCGCTCGCACCACTCGTCGCGCTCCAGGCGGATCGCGACGGCGGGCGGGGCGGGAAGGGCGGGGGCGGTCATGGGATCAGCGGGCGAGGATCGCGCCCATCGCGCGGGAGAGGTACCAGGGGTCGACGACGGCGGTGAGCTCGCGGGCGGAGTGCATCGACAGGATCGGCGCGCCCACGTCGACCGTGCGGATGCCGATCCGCGTCGCCGAGATCGGGCCGATCGTCGATCCGCACGGCACGGTGTTGTTCGAGACGAACTCCTGTGAGGGCACGCCCGCCGCGGCGCACGCCGCCATCCACGCCGCGGCGCCGTGCGCGTCGGTGGCGTAGCGCTGGTTGGCATTGATCTTGAGGATGGGGCCGCCGCCGGCCACGGGCCGGTTCTCCGGATCGTGCTTGTCGGCGTAGTTGGGGTGGACCGAGTGCCCGACGTCGCTGGAGACGTGCAGCGACGCGGCGAACGCGCGCGCCTGGTCGTCGGCGCCCGCGCCCAGGGCGGCGCCGATGCGGCGCAGGGTCTCCTCGAGGAACGGCCCGGCGGCGCCGGAGCGCGAGGCGCTGCCGATCTCCTCATGGTCGAAGGCCGCGAACATCGCGATCGCGTCGGCCGGCCGGGCGTCGCGGATGGCGACGAGCGCGGCGTGCGTCGAGAGCAGGTTGTCGAGGCGGCCGGAGGCGAACAGCTCGCTCCCGGCGCCGAAGACGCGCGGCTCCTGCGTGTCGGCGGCGACGATGTCGTAGCCGCCGATCTCGTCGACCGCCACGCCGGCCTCGGCCGCGAGGGCGGCGAGGATGTCGGCGCTCTCGGCGTCGCCCAGCCCCCACACGGGCGCCGTGTGGCGCTGCTTGTCGAGCTCGAGCCCGCTGTTCACGCCGCGGTCGAGGTGGATGGCCAGCTGGGGGATGCGCAGCAGCGGCCCGGTGCGCACGAGGTGCTCGGTGCCGTCGAGCGTGACGAGCCGGCCCGCGAGCTCGAGCTCGCGGTCGAGCCACGAGTTCAGCAGTGGCCCGCCGTACACCTCCCAGCCGAGCTGCCACCAGCCGCCGGGCCCGATCACCGTGGGCTTCGGCTTCAGCTTGAACCCGGGGGAGTCGGTGTGCGCACCGACGATCGCGAAGGGCGTGAGCGCGCCGGCGCCCTCCGGCACCGCGAACGCGATGACCGATCCGTCGCGCACCACGACGTAGCGACCGCCGGGCGCGATCTCCCACGCCGCGGCCTCGTCCAGCGCCGTGAAGCCCGAGGCCGTGAGGCGGCGGGCCGCCTCGGCGGCCGCGTGGTAGGACGAGGGCGACGCCGCGACGAAGGCGGCGAGGTCGTCGATGTGGGCGCGGGCGTCGGCAGGCACGGTCATCCTCCGATTATCCCCGCCCGCCGCTCCCGATCCTCCCGCCGCTCCACAGGGAGGAGGCGGATCGGCTCAGCCCTCGGGGAGCAGGCCGACGGCCTCGAGCCGGTCGGCCAGGCCCGCGCCGTCGTCCTCCGTCACCCAGGGCACCCCCGCGGCGGTGTGGTCGTCCACCGCCGTGCGGCCGCCGGCCAGCACCGCCTGGGCGGGGGAGAGGCGCCGGATCGCCACGCCGGCGACGGAGGAGGGGTACTCGCGCGTGAACGTCGTGTAGATCTCGTCGTCGTGCTGCCCGTCGTCGCCGATGAGCAGCCACTCCACGCGCGGGAACTCCTCGGCGAGCCGGCGCAGGTTCGTGAGCTTGTGATCCTTGCCGCTGCGGAACCAGCGGTCGTGGGTGGGGCCCCAGTCCGTGAGCAGCATGGACCCCGAGGGGAACAGGTGCCGCTCGAGGAAGCGCGTGAGCGTGGGTGCGACGTTCCAGGCGCCCGTCGACAGGTAGATGACGGGCGCGCCGGGGTGCGAGCGCGCGAGACGCTCGAGCAGCACGGCCATGCCGGGCACGGGCTGGCGCGCGTGCTCGTCGAGCACGAACGAGTTCCAGGCCGCCAGCAGCGGGCGCGGCAGCGCGGTGACCATGACGGTGTCGTCGACGTCGCACACGACGCCGAAGCCCACCTCGGGTGCGACCACGAACACGCGGGCCTCGACCGACTCGCCGCCCTCGACCGAGAGATGCAGCGTCTGCCACCCGGGCGCCAGATCCGCGTCGATGACGGTGTCGACGACGCCGCCGCGGTCGGCGACGACCTCGTGGGTGCGTCCACCGACCGTGATCGTGACGGGCGCGTACCCCACCGGGATCCCCAGGAACGCGCGCCAGCCGCGCACGCTCGCCGGCTCGCCGGAGGGCGTGTCCTTGCGGGGCGGCACGATGAGCACCCGGCCGAGCACGCGCACCCAGCCGTCACCCCCGTATCCCGCGAAGGGCACGATGGAGGGACGACGGCCGCGGCGTCGCGCGAGGCGTTCGCGCCAGCCGTGGAATCGTCCCTCGAGCTTCGCGATCCAATGGATCTTGTCGCGGGTCTGCGGATCGGGCATCGCGCCCAGTCTTTCATGCGCGGGCGACCGGCGCGGGCCCGGCTGCGCGCTCACGCGACGGGCGCGTCGCCCTCTGCCGCGTCGGCCGCGTGATCCTCGTCCATGTGGCGCCGCTCGGCGCGCTGCAGCAGGTGCTTCACGAGCCAGGCCACGAGCAGGAACACCGCGATCACGCCAACGAAGACGTACCCGGCCCAGTGCGCGCGGTCGGCCAGATCCCGATACGAGCCGGCAGCGGCCGCGGCGATGGAGATGTAGATCGCGGTCCACAGGGTGCACGCCGGCAGCGTCCAAGCGAGGAACCGGCGGTACGGGTAGCCGCTCATGCCGACGGTGAGCGGCACGAGCGAGTGCAGCACGGGCAGGAAGCGCGACAGGAAGATGGCCAGGCCGCCGCGGCGGCGCAGGTAGCGCTCCGAGCGCTCCCAGTTGCGCTCGCCGATCCGCCTTCCCAGCCACGAGTGCCGGATCCGCGGGCCGAGCCACCGCCCCAGCGCGTAGCCGACGGTCTCGCCGAGCAGGGCGCCCAGGATCACCGCGACGCCGAGCAGTATGGCCTGCGGCACGTCGGCGACGCCGGTCGCGGCGACGATCACGACCGTGTCGCCCGGCACGATGAGGCCGACGAGCACGCTCGTCTCGAGCGCGATCGCGAGCCCGGCCAGGAGGGTCCGCAGCACGGGGTCGACGCCCTGCACGGCGTCGAGGATGGCGCTCAGCGCGTCGTTCAGCCAGCCCACCCGCTCAGCCTAGGAGAGGCGGTCGTGCGAAACGCTCGGGAAAGCCGCCCGAAATGGTGGAGTAACCTGGAAACTCCCGTGATTCCGCGCGTGCACGCGCATCGGGCGTCCGCTCCCGAACCGATCCGATTGGCCTTTCGCAACGTGTCGCAGACCTCCGTCACCGAAACCGCTCACGACCCGCACGCCATCCAGGCGAAGTGGCAGGCGTACTGGGCGGAGAACGGCACGTTCCTCGCGGGCGGCGACGACGACGCGCGCCCCCGCAAGTACGTGCTGGCGATGTTCCCGTACCCGTCGGGCGACCTGCACATGGGTCACGCCGAGAACTACCTCTACAGCGACATCGTGGCGCGGTTCTGGCGGCACCGCGGCTACAACGTGCTCAACCCCATCGGCTGGGACTCGTTCGGCCTGCCCGCCGAGAACGCGGCGATCCAGCGCGGCGCCGACCCGCGGGAGTGGACGTACGACAACATCGCGCAGCAGCGCGAGAGCCTGAAGACCTACGGCGTCTCGTTCGACTGGTCGCGCGTGCTGCACACGAGCGACCCCGAGTACTACCGGTGGAACCAGTGGCTGTTCCAGCAGTTGCACGAGCGCGGGCTGGCGTACCGCAAGGAGAGCCCCGTCAACTGGTGCCCCAACGACCAGACGGTGCTCGCGAACGAGCAGGTCGTCGACGGCGCGTGCGAGCGCTGCGGCGCGACCGTGGTGAAGAAGAAGCTCACGCAGTGGTACTTCAAGATCACCGACTACGCCGACCGGCTGCTCGACGACCTGAACCAGCTCGAGGGGTTCTGGCCGCACAAGGTGCTGCAGATGCAGCGCAACTGGATCGGCCGCTCCGTCGGCGCCGACATCGACTTCGCGATCGAGGGTCGTGACGAGAAGGTCACGGTGTTCTCGACGCGGCCCGACACGCTCTACGGCGCCACGTTCATGGTGGTCGCCCCGGACAGCGACCTCGCGGCCGAGCTGGTGGCCGGCGCGCCGGCCGAGGTGCGCATGCGCTTCCAGGACTACCTGGAGCAGACGCAGAAGCAGACCGACATCGAGCGCCAGTCGGCCGACCGCGAGAAGACGGGCGTGTTCCTCGAGCGTTACGCGATCCACCCGCTCACGGGCGAGCGGCTGCCCATCTGGGCCGCCGACTACGTGCTGGCCGACTATGGCCACGGCGCGGTCATGGCCGTGCCCGCGCACGACCAGCGCGACCTGGACTTCGCGCGCACGTACGACCTGCCGGTCAAGGTGGTCGTCGACACGACCGCGCCGATCACGGGCGCGATCCCCGTGATCGAGGTGGACGAGGACGGCGTGCCGATCGACGTGCCGCTGCCCAGCCCCGTCGAGACGGGCGAGGCGCTGACGGGCGACGGCCGGATGATCAACTCCGGTCCGCTCGACGGCCTCAGCAAGCGCAACGCGATCGCGCGGGTCATCGAGCAGCTGCAGGCCGCCGGCACCGGCCGCGCCGCCAAGCAGTACCGGCTGCGCGACTGGCTCATCTCGCGCCAGCGCTTCTGGGGCACGCCGATCCCCATGATCCACACGCAGGACGGCCGCATCGTCCCCGTCCCCGAGGACCAGCTGCCCGTGCGACTGCCCGAGGCGAAGGACATCGACCTGAAGCCCAAGGGCTCCTCGCCGCTGGGCGCGGCGGCCGGCTGGGTGGAGACGACCGATCCCGAGACCGGCGAGCCCGCGCTGCGCGATCCGGACACGATGGACACGTTCGTCGACAGCTCGTGGTACTTCCTGCGCTTCCTCACCCCGGGGAACGACGCGGTGGCCTTCGACCCGAAGGACGCGCGGCGCTGGGCGCCCGTCGACACGTACGTCGGCGGCGTCGAGCACGCGATCCTGCACCTGCTGTACGCGCGCTTCATCACGAAGGTGCTGTTCGACCTCGGCCTGGTGGACTTCACCGAGCCGTTCTCGAGCCTCATCAACCAGGGCATGGTGATCCTGGACGGCGCGAAGATGTCGAAGTCGAAGGGCAACCTCGTGCTCTTCAGCGACGAGCTGGCCCAGCACGGCGCCGACGCGCTGCGCGTGGCGCTGGCGTTCGCCGGCCCGGTGGAGGACGACAAGGACTGGAAGGACGTCTCCACGACGGGCGCCCAGAAGTTCCTGGCGCGCGCGCTGCGCATCGCCGACGAGGTCTCGAGCGACACCGACGTCGTGTGGGCGGAGGGTGACCAGGTGCTGCGCCGCGCGACGCACCGCCTGCTGGCCGACGCGCCCTCGCTCGTGGAGCAGACGAAGTTCAACGTGGTCGTCGCGCGCCTCATGGAGCTCGTCAACGCGATCCGCAAGACGATCGACTCCGGAGCGGGCGCGGGCGACCCGGCCGTGCGCGAGGCCACCGAGGCGACCGCGATGATCCTGGATCTGTTCGCCCCGCACACCGCGGAGGAGATGTGGCAGCGCCTGGGCTACGAGCCCTCGATCGGTCTCGTGCCGTGGCGCGCCGCCGACCCGGCGCTGCTCGTGGAGGAGCAGGTGACGGCGGTCGTGCAGGTGAACGGCAAGGTGCGCGCGCAGCTGCAGGTGCCGGCGAAGATCGACACGGAGTCGCTCGAGCAGCTGGCGCGCGCCGACGAGCGCGTGCAGCGCGCCGTGGGCGACGGCCAGATCGTGAAGGCGATCGTCCGCGCACCGAAGATCGTCAGCCTCGTCGTCAAGTAAGGCGGCGCCCGGTTCGCTCACAGCGGCGGATTCGCACACCGGCGGCGAGCGGGACTGTGGATCGCAGGACGGCGGCGGCGCCGCGCGCATAGCGTCGCGGCATGGACGATCTCGATGCGTACCGCGCCCCGCCGCGGGCACGGCTGGGCATCGGCGCGGCGATCGTCCTCGTGCTCGCCGTGGCGGCCGTCGCGATCGGGTTCGCGGTGTGGCGCGGGGCCGCCGCGCCCGTGGAGCGCATCGACGAGGCACAGGTCGCGCCCACGCCCGGCGCGACCGTGGCGACGGGGGAGCTGTACGTGCACGTGTTCGGGGCCGTGAACGCCCCGGGGCTGTACGTGCTGCCGGCGGATGCGCGGGTGGTGGACGCGATCGCCGCCGCGGGCGGGGCGACCGACGACGCGGCGATCGAGGGCGTCAATCTCGCGCGCCCGCTCTCGGACGGTGAGCAGCTGGCCGTGCCGACCCGCGATCAGCTCGCGGCGCCCGAGCAGCCCACGGGCGACGGCGCGCCGGTTCCCCCGGGTGCCGCAGGAACCGGGAGTGCGGCCGGTGGCAAGATCAACGTCAACACGGCCGACGCCGCCGCCCTCGACACCCTGCCGCGCATCGGGCCGGCGATCGCCGAGCGGATCATCGCGTGGCGCGAGGAGAACGGGCCGTTCGCGTCCGTGGACGACCTGATGGCGGTCGAGGGGATCGGTGAGAAGACCCTTGCCGCGCTGCGCGACCTGGTGACGGTGTGAGCGGCGGGTCGCGGCGCGCGGACCTGCGCCTGATCCCCGCGGCAGCGGCCGCGTGGGCGGGCGCGTTCGGCGCGGTGATGATGCCGGGGGTGGCCTGGGTGCTTGCCGTGGCGGGACTGATTGCCGCGGGCGCTCTCGTCGCGCTGGCGGTCCGCCTGCCGGTGCGGTGCACGGCGCTCATCCTCGCGGCCGTCGCCCTGGCGACCGCCGGGGGAGCGGCCGCCCACGTCGCGGTTCTCGCGCCGGCGCGGGCGGACGCGGTCGATATCTCCGCCACGGGCGAGGTGCGCGCCCGCGTGGAGATCACCACCAAGGTCGAGCCCCACGGCGCGCGCGTGTGGTTCGGCGGCGTCGCGCAGACGCTCGATGGGGTCGACGGTCGGGCGCCGGCCGTCGTGCCCGTCCGCGTCGCGATCGACCGGGCTTCGCCCGCGGCGGACCGGCTGGACCTCGGCTCCGTCGTCGACGTGCGCGGCGGGGCGGAGGCGGGCGAGGCGGGCTCGGCCGAGGCGCTCGTGATCTTCCCCCGCACCGCCGAGCCGGTGCGCGATCCGCCGCACGTGCTCGGCGCGGCCGCGTGGCTGCGCGACGCGTTCGTCGAGAGAGCCGCCCAGCTCCCGGGAGGCGGCGGCCAGCTGCTGCCGGGCATCGCCGTGGGCGACACGCGCGCCGTCTCCGACGACCTGGACGCGGCGATGAAGGCATCCTCGCTGTCGCACCTCACGGCCGTCTCGGGAGAGACTATTGCAAGCCGGGGTGAGTTGGGCGAGGTGATCGGTTTGATCGAACTGGGCCTCCCCAAACCCCGGAATCTCGCCGAAACGCCGTCCGTTCGCGTCCCGGCCGAATAGCCTGCTGTCCTCTTGAGCGCCGAGGGGTCACCCGTTCGGGCGTCTGGCGCCTCTCGCATGCATCGGTTTCAACGACTCGCGGTGGCCTGGCCCCGAGCTAGAAGTCCATATTGACCGCCCTGTCCTCCTCGTACGACACGTAGTCGATGTAGCGCTGGAGCCCATCTGGGTCGTCCGCGAGCGAGTGAACAAGACTGCGGAAGGCCGCATCGAAACGCACGCTCAGCCCCGACTGGATCCACGCGCTCGCTTGCGGAGCGGCGGTTACGAACCACTCGTCGAACTCATCGAAGAGCGCGAACACGTCCCGGATCGTCACGTCGCTCGCATTCGGTAGCGAAAGGAACGATCGCTCACGCATCGAGCTCAGCCCGATGGGCAACGCGCCGACGCCCGGTACGTGCGCGTACACGGTCGTCTCGTTCCCCTTCTCGAAGCCACCGTGCGTGTAGGTGTTCCGCCAGCGTTCGACCACGTCGATCAGCTTGTCGAGGTAGACCTTTGCTTGACCAGTCTTCCCGAAGACGCGTTCGTACTTGAGTCCCCACCGCTGACCGATGAAGTCGAGGAGATGGTCCTTCGCTGGGTCGAATCCCGCGAACGGCAACGCAAGGACGAGGTCGTGCTCGAGCCGGCTCAGGAAGGCGCTTATCGCTGCGACCACGTCGTGCGTCGCGTTGACTTGCATCACGGCAGCACCGCTCCTGAACGTCCAGCCGGAGATGTGGAGTTCGCCTCCTGGCTCAATCAGCGTGCGTTCGTCCTCCACGATCGTCGGGTTGAGTGCACGGTCGCGGAAGTAGTCGTACGCCCGTTGCAGCCGGTTGTGCTGATTGACCACTGTTGCGTCGCCGGAGTCGACCAGCTGATCGGTGACCTTGTTGATGCCCTTCTCCACCACCTTCGTCGCCGAGATGAGCTTCTTCTTCGTCAACATGAGGCGCGAGTCGACCTCGGCTTCACTCAGGCCGTCGCTGGCGATGCGCAGCCTCAAGCCGAACTTCTGGTGTGCGACCTCGTAGCGCACCCCTTCACGCACGAACGGAACCCACCACGCGACCTTCTCCTCCGGGCCAAAACGCTCTAGCCCCGCGAGCTGGAGGGCGAACCCCATCACTGCCGGGATCGGGCACTCCTCGCGTCCGATGTCGGTCCTGGTGACTGCACCCGATGGCGCTTTGAAGTCTGATGGCTCTAGCCGCTGGAAATCCCGCAACACGGTGGTACGAAGTCGATGCCCCAATTCAGCCGCGTTGGGTAGTGTGTCCATACTCAGATCCTGCCAGCGAGCTCAGGGCCGCGTGCGCCTTGAACGCCGAGCAGATGCCTGCAGGCGCAGCGCCGCGGGATCTGCGCATAGTCGTTGTCGTGGTGGCCTGCTGGTGCGCCGCGCTGCTGAGCGTGATCGTGCCAGCGATCGCTCTCGGCGTGGCAATCGGTGCCGTAGTCCTGGTGGCGATCGGGCTCGCAGTATGGCGGCGCGCCGCCTGGCGGGAGCGTTCTGTCGCCCACGGTTTCCCCACGCCGCCGGATGTTGCGATCCCAGCGCGCCACTCTAGAGGCGCTCGACCGCCGCGTGTATATCGCGAGTCGTCGAGTAGCGCTCCGAAACGCGCGTGGTCGTGCACCGCTCGATGATGCGGGCAACGTCACCTGTGGCGACGCCAAGGCCTTTGCGGCCCGTGAATAGGTAGGAGAGCACGCAGCCGATGGCGTAGATCTCGTTTGTGAGCGCGTAATCCTTGAAGCTTCCGAGCGTCGGGTCGCGGAACACCCCCTTCAGGTCCGTACCGGTCCGGGTCATCTCCGAATCCGGCACCTTCACCAGGCCGAAGTCGGAAAGTCGCACTGACAGTGCCCCGCCGTCGTAGACCTTCAACAGGATGTTCTGGAGGCTCACATCACGGTGGAGAAGCCCTCGTTTATGGGCTCGAGCCGATGGATATCTCGCGGCTCGATGGCTCGGTCATTCCTGGACGAAGTCGGCGACCTCTTCCCAAGCGATGGAGATCCCGGTGTTGCCACGCGACACGGATTCCGCGAAACCCAGCTCCTGAGCGGGGCCCTGCAGGTCGACGAGATGCTCGGGGTCGACGGTGTCCGGTTGCGTTCCGTCTGCCGCCGTCAGTCTGAGGTGGGTTATGTCGGCGTCTTCGCCTGTCGTGTCGATGATGATCTGGAGGATCTGCCGTAGCTCGTCGGAGCTGATGGCGTCACGGTCAAGGTGCAAGGTGACCCGGAAGTTGTACGTGAACCCGTCAAGCGAGAAGCTGGCGGCCGCCTCGAGGATGCCCAGATCGGCGCCTTCGAGTGCCGCCGGCACCGTGGACTCGGCTTCGGTGGGAGGGTCGCCGGCGGGTGATCCGCACGCGACGAGCATGCAGGACGCGGCGGCCAGGGCGAATGCGATGCGTATCCTTCGTCTCACTCCGGCTGCTCCGTCCATGTGTACTGCTGCTGTTCGACGACCGTGCCGAGGAAGTGAGAGTACCTCTCGGCGAGCTCGTCGTCGTAGTTCCGTGCGGTCTCGGCATAGAGCTCGCTGTTGTGCGCAGCGGCGAACAGTTCGCCGTTCGGTGCCATGGCGTGCACCACGTGCTTGTCCTCAGCGCTGCCGCCGCCCATGAGGTCCGCGTGTGCGACAGGGTCTGTGAGGTGCTGGTACTCGAGGACAGGTACGTCGGCGGGGATGTGGAAGGTGTCGACGGGGGAGCCAGCTACGACGAGCCCCATTGGCTTCCCTGGAGTCGTGGGGTCGGAGACCAGCGCGGCACCGGCGATTCCGCCTTGGCTGAACCCGGGGTAGACGACGAGATCGTTCTCGGTGATTCCGGCGGCGCGCATGGCTTGGACTACCGCGCGCTCGTACTGGGTGTTCGCGCCCGAGTCAGCCAGGCTGTTGCTTATCATCGCGATGTGGGGTGTGACACTTCTTGTAGACGGTCGTTACCAGGAAGGAACGACAGGCAGAG